>JAFTBD010000092.1 GCA_017455385.1 Clostridia bacterium | reverse complement strand
GCCTATTGCGATTTTCTTTCCTTTTGCGACCATCGGACTATGGCGGCGTATTTTGACGCACTTTGCGCCGAGATACGAGAAAAGGGGGAGAAGTACGAGGGCAGAACGGTCACTTCGATCTATATCGGCGGTGGGACACCCTCCATCGCGCACGCATATTTTCCTCGATTGAAAGAGGCTGTCTTTTCGTCTTTTTGCGTTGCGAAGGATGCGGAGGTGTCTGTCGAAAGTAATCCCGAGAGCGTCACGGATGACTTTATCGCCGCGGCGAAAGACTTTGGCGTGAACCGCGTCAGCCTCGGCGTTCAGTCGCTTTCCGACAAATTGTTACATAGGATCGGGCGCGCACACGATCGCGCGAAGGCGCTCTGCGCGCTTGATATGCTCACCCGAGCATTCCCGCGCGTGAATGCCGACGTCATGGTCGGGCTTCCGGATCAGCAGGAAACGGACGTCAGAGAAACGATCGAGACGCTCCTTGGATACGACTTGTCGCATATATCCTGTTATAGTCTCATCCTTGAGAAAGGAACGCGCCTCTATCACGAAGCACGAAAGGGAAAATGCGTGATCGACGAGGACTTTGCCGTCGATATGTATGACCTCGTTCGCGATAGGCTTGCCGCCGCTGGGTACGACCGCTATGAGATCAGCAACTTCTCCAAAGCGGGGGAGGCGTGCCGCTATAATCTCTCCGTGTGGCAATATGCGGATTATCTCGGACTCGGACTTGGGGCGAGTTCTTTTCTGAAAGAGGGCAGAGGCACATTCGCGCGTCGCTATCGCAATACGTGTGACCTTGCGGGGTACGTCGCAGGTCGTCGTCCCACCACGCAAAGAATATCGATAGAAGCGGCGAAAAAGGAGTACGTCATGCTCGGATTGCGACTCTCGGAAGGACTTTCACTCGACAATTATAGGTCTCTTTTCGGTTCTGACTTCCTCTCGGACTACGCCGAAAACCTTGCAAAAGTATCTTCCTATCTTAAAATAGCGCCCGATTCCGTCTCGATCCTCTCGGAATATATTTACGTCTCAAATTCTATAATTACAGAATTAATTTAATATTATCTATTTCTTTTTTTTATCTCAACTTCCTCATTTCGCATTGAAACGGAAAATTTTTTAAAATTTTTGCGTAAAACTCTTGACATTGGCAAATACTCGTAGTAGACTGTTAGCAGTCGGAAGGTTAGAGTGCTAACAGGTGCGACATCGGACTGCTAAATCAAACAAGGAGGACTGCGAAATGGAGTTATCGGCGCGTAAACGTAAAATACTCGGTATTCTCGTCGAGCATTATATCCATACCGCAGAGCCCGTGTCGAGCGCCGAGATCAAAGAGCTTTACGACGAGGAGATCAGCTCCGCGACCATTCGCAGCGAGCTTGCCGCCCTCGAGGAGCTCGGCTACCTCATTCAGCCGCACGTGTCCTCCGGACGCATCCCGACCGAGCAGGCTTATAAGCTCTATGTCGAAGCGGTCCTCGCGGGGGAGAAGAAGGAGATCGTCGTTGCGGGCGTTCGCGATTACCTCGACAGGAAGATCGTCGAGATCGAGGACGTCGTGCGCAATACCGCTCGCGTCATCAGCGATGCCACCAATTATACGAGCATCATAGTCATTAAGAATACCGACGAGATTCGTATTCGTGAGGTGAAGATCGTCGAGGTGGACGTCGGCAGGGCGCTTGTCGTCATCATCACGGACAGCGGCGTTATCAAGGATAATATCATCGAGATCCCCGTGAATATGGGTTCCGGCTACGTCACCGCGGCGAATAATGTCGTTAACGACTTATTCGCAGGCAGGACGTTAAAGGAGATCAAATCCTCCCAGACCGATATCGAAGCCGAGATGATGCAATATCACGACATATTCGACAAGATCGTCATGCTTCTTGAAGAATACGCCTCCGGCAGACATAATAAAGTATTTGTGGAAGGCACCAGCAAGATGTTCCGTCATCCCGAGTTCAGCGAGATAGATAATGCGCGCGACTTCATTCGCCTATTGGATGAGAAGGAGCGCCTGTCCGACCTGATGAAGACGGACGACGAGATCGAGCTATCCGTTCGTATCGGCAGATCGGACGGACTCGATGGGAATTGCGCCCTTGTGACGGCGCGATATTCCATCGGCGGCACTGAGATCGGCAATGCCGGCGTGATCGGTCCCGTGAGAATGGATTATGATAAAGTAGTTCGCGTTCTTCATTACATTCAGAAAGAATTCAACGGCGAAGACCGCGAGAAGGAGAAAGGAAATGGCGAGATCAAGAGAAGAGAACAAAAGTAAGAAGAAGACTTCCGAGACGGAAGAAGAGATCGTTTCCTTCGACACCGACGAGATGATCCGCGAGGAAGAGCCCCCGAAAGAGCCTGCCGAGATGACGGCGCTCCGCGAAGAGCTCGCGAAGTCCAAAGACGATTATCTCAGGCTTCGTGCCGACTACGAGAATTTCCGTCGGCGCAATCAGGAAGCTACCGTAAAGGCGCGCGTAGATGCCACGGCGGATGCGGTGGAGACGATGCTCCCCGTGAATGACAGCATTGACCGAGCCTTGAAGATCACGACGGATGAGAAACTCAGGGAAGGGCTGCTCCTCATCAAGAGACAGTTCGAGACGGCGCTCTCCCAGCTCGGTGTCACGGAGATAGAGGCGGAAGGCGTCCCCTTCGATCACAATTATCACAATGCGGTGATGAAAGCGGAAGTGGAAGGCGAGGACGTCGGCAAAGTGCTCGAAGTGTTCCAGCGCGGCTATAAGATAGGCAATAAAGTGATTCGATACGCGATGGTGAAAGTCGGCGTGGAGAAGAGCGAAGAATAAAAAGCAACGAGGCGTAGCCTCAAATAAATAGAAAGGAGATATGAATTATGGGAAAGATCATTGGTATTGACTTAGGAACGACTAATTCTTGTGTAGCGGTGATGGAAGGCGGCGAAGCCACCGTTATCGCCAATGCGGAAGGCGCGAGGACGACTCCTTCCGTCGTAGGTTTCACGAAGGACGGCGAGAGACTCGTCGGTCAGGCTGCGAAACGTCAGGCTGTGGCGAACCCGAAGCGCACCGTTTCCTCCATTAAGAGGGAAATGGGCACCACCTACACCGTGAATATCGACAATAACAACTATTCTCCGCAGGAGATCAGCGCGATGATCCTCTCGAAGTTGAAGAAGGACGCAGAGTCTTATCTCGGCAGTAAGGTCACGCAGGCGGTCATCACGGTTCCTGCCTACTTCTCGGACAGTCAGCGTCAAGCGACGAAGGACGCGGGCAAGATCGCGGGTCTCGAAGTCCTGCGTATCATCAACGAGCCGACGGCGGCTGCGCTTGCGTACGGTCTCGACAAGTCGGAGAATAAGAACCAGAAAGTCCTCCTCTACGACCTCGGCGGCGGTACCTTCGACGTGTCCATCCTCGAGATCGGCGACGGCGTCTTCGAGGTCTTGTCCACCAACGGCGATACGCGTCTCGGCGGTGATGACTTCGATAAGAAACTCATGGACTATATCGTCTCGGAGTTCAAGGCGAAAGAGGGCGTGGATCTCTCCACCGATAACGTTGCTATGCAGCGTATCAAGGAAGCTGCCGAGAAGGCGAAGATCGAGCTCTCCGGCATGATGAAGACCAATGTGAACCTGCCGTTCATCGCGATGGGTGCCGATGGTCCGAAGAACCTCGATATGGACATCACGAAGCTGAAATTCGACAGCCTCACCGCGGACCTCGTGGAGCGCACCATTCGCCCGACCAAGCAGGCGATGAGCGACGCGGGCATCACCTTCAGCGAGATCTCGAAAGTCATTCTCGTCGGCGGTAGCACCCGTATTCCCGCGGTCATCGACGCAGTTCGTAACCTCACCGGTAAAGAGCCGTATAAGGGCATCAACCCCGATGAGTGCGTGGCGATCGGTGCCGCCATTCAGGCGGGCGTTCTCGGCGGCGAAG
>JAFTBD010000091.1 GCA_017455385.1 Clostridia bacterium | reverse complement strand
GTCGTGGTCCATACGATAGATATTCGCACGGGGGTTGTCCCAGCTGCGGAAGACCGCACGGATAGCCGCATTGAGCTGCTCGATGGGATCGTCCGGGAAATCTTTGCCGAGCTGATTCTTGTACTCGGCTTTGAACTGATAAGCGAGCTCTTTGAGGTCAGCCGCGGTGAGGTCGATGTCGTACTCGACGCCCTTCTCCGCCTTCATCTTGTCGATGAGCTCCTCGAAGTACTTCTTGCCGACTTCCATAACGACGTCCGAGAACATCTGGATGAACCTTCTGTACGAATCGTAGACGAAGCGCTCGAACTTGGGATCGGGGTTGCCCGCGATCATCGCCGCGACGACGGCGTCATTGAGGCCGAGGTTCAGAATGGTATCCATCATACCGGGCATCGACGCTCTCGCACCCGAACGAACGGAAACGAGGAGCGGGTTTTTCAGGTCGCCGAACTTCTTGCCGTTGATCTCTTCCATCTTCTTGACGTTCGCCATGATCTCCGCCATGATGTCATCATTGATCATCCTGCCGTCTTCATAGTACTGCGTGCAGGCTTCGGTGGTGATGGTGAAACCTTGGGGCACGGGAAGACCGATCTTGGTCATCTCGGCAAGGTTCGCGCCTTTGCCGCCGAGCAGTTCACGCATGGTAGCGTCGCCTTCGGTGAAAAGATAGACGTATTTTTTCATGTGAAATCCTCCTAAAAGAAAAATTGAAGTAATTGTATAATCTATGATAATTCTTTTTCCGCGCGTTTGCAAGAGTTTTATATAAAAACACTTTATTTTTTATGCGAGCGCATTCTGCGAGAACGTGCTAAGTACGATCAAAACGATCGAAAAGAGGAACGCGACAACCGCCGCCCGATAGAAACGGAGCAAAATGGAAATATTCGGATATTATCGCGGAAAACAAAAAAAATGCGAGAACCGTCAACGGGATGCGAAGCCGCCTTTCAACATATCGGCGAGCTCGAAATAGGATCGAATGGTATAGCCCGTCTTGGTGCGAACGTACATGGACAGAAGCGATAGGATCTCGGCGAGGCAGGAGCCCACGGGGATATCCTGCGGACGCACCCCTTCCACGTAGTCGATGAGCAGTCTCGCGGCGTCCGTCGTCAGCCGCGCAATACTGCCGCTCTTGACGTCACGAGAGACGAAGCCGCCCTCTTCGAGATCGAAGGCATAATAAGCGGGATCGTTCCCTTCCCTGTACGCCCCGAGCGAGAGCCCGTAGCCGCTGAGTTTCAAGACGTCGAGAACGAACGTGACGAAGTCTCTGACGTCGCCGCCGCCATAACAAATATCGGACAGGAAACGCAACAAACGAGCGAACCCTTCAACGTCGGGCACCTCGTCTTCATTGAGCTTGTCCATCGTTTCAAGAGCCGCCGCCCCACAGTAATAACGAATGATATCGTACGAGACCGCCTCGAAGGAATCGAGATAATCGAAAGTTTTGAGAGCGTAATAACCGCCGCGCACCGTCAGTATGTATTCGCCAAAGGCGAAAGGCACCGCCGCATGGCGCAATTTGGACTTCGGAGAGCCGACGCCGCGAGCACGTACCGCGATCTTCCCTTTGCTGTCGGTCAAGAGGGTCATGATGCGATCGTTCTCGCCGTATTCAGTCGTTCGGAGGCATATCCCCCGCGCCTTGATCTCTTCCGTCAATTCTCTTCTCCTCGAGCTTGTAATAGCTATAAACTTCGGGCAGTCCCGTCTTCACGAACAAGTCCCACAGCGCGTCATTATTCTCCGCATTCTTCATAAACGCTTCCTCCCGATAGGAGTATGCCCGACGATCACGAAAAATATACTAATCTTTCTTGGTGTAACCGAGGGTGCTGAGGACAGCGGCGTCGTCTTTCCAGCCGCTCTTGACCTTCACGTACAGGCGCAGATACACCTGCCCTCCGACGAGCTCTTCGAGCTCGCGACGCGCGGCAACGGAGATCTTCTTCAAGGTCTCGCCGCACTTCCCTATGATGATAGGCTTATGGGTGTCTTTCTCACAGATGACGTCCGCTTCCACCCGCGTGATGCCGTCCTCTCCCGTCTCGAATTTCTTCATCTCGACGCCGATACCGTGCGGGATCTCGGCGAGCAGGAATTTCAGCGCCTTCTCGCGAATGATCTCCGCCGCCATAAAGCGAACGGTCTTGTCGGTATACATATCCTCGGGATAATAGGCGACGTCGTCTTTCAGCATACCGCAGATGACTTTCACGAGCTCGGGAAGGTTCTCCTTGGTCGCCGCGGAAATGGGGACGACCTCGATATTCGGCAAGCGGGAAAGCCTGCTCGCGGATGCCATCGCCACCGCCTTATCCGCGATGTCCATCTTATTGATGACGACGACGGTCGGCGTGCTCTTCGCGAGCGCCTCGATGAATTCCAGCGTGTCCTTTTCGAGCGGTTTGCTGCCGTCCAATACGTAAAGAGCGCCGTCAGACGACCCTTTCGCCGCCGTGACCTCTTCCGCCATATATTTCGACAATTTGTCTTTGCCTTTATGGATACCGGGGGTGTCGATGAAGACGACCTGATAGTCCTCGCCGTGCATCACGCCGACGATCTTGTCGCGCGTGGTCTGCGGTCGCCAACTGACGATGGAGACTTTCTCCCCGACGAGTGCGTTGATCAAAGTGGATTTGCCTGCATTCGGCAGTCCCAAAATCGCTATAAAGCCCGATCTCATTCTATCTTCCTTCGTATCTATTCATTTTCGCCGAAGCGGTGCGGTAATAATTCGGAGAGCTGATACACCCTCACAAGGGTGTCGCTCGCCAAGATGACGGGGATATCCTCACAGAATTCCGACATCACTTGGAGGCACAATCCGCAAGGGAATGCGAGATTCGCCGCATTGGTGTAGATGGCGATGGCGGTGATATGGGTGTCCCCTTCCGATACCGCTTTGAAGATCGCCACACGCTCCGCGCAGATCGTGGCGCCGTAACTGGCGTTCTCGATATTCGTGCCGCCGTAGATCCTGCCGCTGCCTGTCAAGACCGCCGCCCCGACGGGGAACGAAGAATAAGGGGAATAAGAATTACCTATCGCCTCGGTGGCGGCGTCGATGAGCCTGTCCAACGTCTCTTCCAGCATATTACCTCCTCAGGTCGAGAGAGGATAATATATCCTCTTCCGCCTTACGCATTCGTGCTTTGTCCCCTTCTTCCATATGGTCGAAAGAGAGCAAATGGAGCATTCCGTGTACCGCGAGATAGGATAATTCCCGCTCGTAGGAATGCCCGTATTCTTTCGCCTGCTCCGCCGCCTTCTTGCGACAAATGGCGATGCTGCCGATATACACCCGCCCCGTCGCAGGGTCCACGTCGAAAGGATACTTCGCGGGGTCGAGCGGGAGCTCCGCTTTCTCGAGCGTCGGGAACGAGAGGACGTCCGTCACGCGATCCACGTTGCGAGTGTCACGATTGAGGGTGCGGATATTCCGAGTTCCTACCATACGTACGTCGAGATCCGCCTCGGAAGCAGACATAAAGGACAAGCCCTCGGCGAGCACTCCCTTCAATAATTCCTTTTCCGCCTGTGTGGCGCCGAGAACATAGATCATTTTTTATCGAGATTATAGGAAATTCGCTCGTGGTGGACGCCCATCAAGGTATTCACGACCGCTTCTTTCACCTTCGTGAGCTCCGCGATGGTGATGGGACACTCGTCGAACTGGCTCTCATTCATCTTCTGACGCACGAGCTTATCCACCAAGGTGACGAGCTCCTCACGCGTGGAGGGGCGCACGGAACGAGTAGCCGCCTCCGCGATATCCGCGATCATGATGATGGCATTGATCTTGGTCTGCGGCTTGGGTCCGAGATAAGTATACCCTTTTTCTTCGAGAGTACCTTCGGTAATATTCTGCGCCTTGTGGTAAAAATAACCGACAGAGCTGTCTCCGTGGTGTTGGAGCGCGGCAGAGACGATCTCCTTCGGGAAGCCCTGCTCCGACAAGAGTTTCGCACCTGCCTCGGTGTGGCGGGTGATCATCTTCACGCTCGCCTCGGGAATGAGCTCGTCGTGGGGGTTATAGCCGTCCGTTTGGTTCTCGGTGAAGAACTCCGGATTCTCCATCTTGCCGATGTCGTGGAAGAGAGCCGCCGCCTTCGCCAAAACGGGATTCTCCCCGATGGCATACGCCGCACGTTCCGCGATATTCGCTACGGTCAGAGAGTGATTGAAGGTACCGGGCGCTTTCGCCTCCAATTCCTTGAGAAGCGGCTGATCGAAAGAGCACAGCTCCATCAAGCGGAGACCTGTATTCAAATTGAATACTCTCTCGTAAACAGGAGAGAGCAGGAAATAGGCGAATAAGCTGATGAGACCGCCCGCGAGAATGGATACGCCGACGCGGATCATCGTCATGATATCCGGCTTGGAGCCGACCATTGCGGCGGAAATGAAGCCGATCAGTCCGAAAGCAAGGACAGTGCACGCGGCAACGAAAAGGACGCGGAGACGGCCGGAAAAGGGCTTGATAAGGAAAATGAGGACCATCCCCATACCGACATTCGCAAGCAACGTCATAAGACGTTGAGATACCTCGACGAAGGTGAAATCCGCTGACTTATACAGGAAGAGAACTATGCAGACGGCGATCAGCGAAGTGCAGGTGAAATGCGATGAAAGCGCGACGTGCTTGTCGACGTCATCCCGAGAATGAGCGGGAGGAAAATAAGGATGATAGTTTTGATTTTGTCTTTCATTTTGTCTTTCATTTTGTTAAATCTCCTTTTTTGTTAAATCTTTCCGAAAGCGTAGTGTCGATTCTAACGATCGCT
>JAFTBD010000016.1 GCA_017455385.1 Clostridia bacterium | reverse complement strand
CCTTCGTGATGGAAGCGGAAGGTATGAGTTTTCCGGAAGCGGTGAAACTGCTCGCGGACAGGGCACACATCGAGGTGCCGAAGACCATCGGGCAGGGTAGCGGCGACTTCAAGGAGCTCAAAGAGCGCCTGACTGCTCTCATGCGGGACGCCGCCCGTATCTATCACGCGAATCTCAAGGAGCCTTGCGCCGCCGAAGCGCGCGCCTACATCGAGAAGCGCGGTATCCGTCCCGATATGGTGACGAAATTCGGTCTCGGCTACTCCAACGGCTACACCGAGATCATCACGGAGCTTTCCAAGCTCGGCTATAAGCGCGCCGAGATGCTGAAAGCGGGCGTGATACAGGAGAGGGACGGGAAGTTCTTCGACGCGATGGCGAATCGCCTGATCTTCCCCATCATCGACACCTTCAAGAACGTCATCGCATTCGGGGGAAGAGTGCTCGGCAAGACCGACTTCGCCAAATACAAGAATACCGACAATACCGTCCTTTTCACCAAGAATAGGACGCTGTATGGGTTGAACTATATCAAGAACCTTCGCTATAAAGAGCGCGTCAGCGACCTCATCATGGTGGAAGGCTATATGGACACGCTCGCGCTCGTGCAGGCGGGCGTCAAGAACGTCGTTGCCAGTATGGGCACGTCGCTCACCGAGGAGCAGGCGAAGCTCGCCCGTCGCTACGTGGAGGATATCTATATCTGTTATGACGGTGACGCCGCGGGGCAGAATGCCACCTTGCGCGGACTGGAGATATTAAAAAGTCACGGGCTCAAAGTGCGTGTCATCTCTCTTCCGAACGGAGAGGATCCCGACGAGATCATCAAGCGCGCGGGGGTCGAGGAGTTCTTGAAATATAAGAACGCCGCCGTAGAGCTCACGGAGTACAAGCTCGTTCGTCTGAAGGAGAACCACGATCTCACTACGCCTTTCGGCAGAGCGTCCTATGCGAAAGATGCCGCCGCGGTCGTGGCGGAATTAGAGAGCGACGTGGAGCGCGAGGTGTACGTCGAATATATCGCGAAGACCACCGGTCTCGAAAAGCGTGTGGTGAAGACAGAAATCACCGCCATTCGCAATAAGAAGCCGACGGGCGAGGTGGTCGTTTCTCGCGGGGTGGAGGCGCTCGACGCCAACGTCCTCGCGGCACGGTTCGTCTTGCGTCAATGCTTGCTCGGACTGGAGAAATGGGAAGATTACGCCGACCTGATGCCTACAGAGAGCCTCAGGAAAGCGGCGGATTATATCAATGAATGCGTCTTGGCGGGGAAACCCGTGGACGTAGGCACCCTCTATCACGTGATAGAGGAAGAAGAAGCGGATAAGATCATCAACTTTGATGTGAAGAAGTACGAGGGCATGGAGAGCGCCGCATTTAGGGACTGCATCACTCTTCTGAGGAAAGAGTATATGAGAAGCAGGATAGCGGATTTAAACGAAAGATATAGGCTCAGTACTTCGGATGCGGAGAGGTCGGAGATCATGCAAGCGATAGCCGAAGAAGAGGCGAAATACAGGAGGTCATATGGAAAGCAGTGAAAAAGAAGCACTATTGAGAGAACAAATCGATAGGATCATCGAGGGTTACAAGGCGAAAGGCACGGTGCCGGATGAAGTCCTTGTCGCTCGGCTGCAGAAATTCGATCTCGAACCGGAAGATATCGAGTATATCTATTCCGAGATCGAGAAGGCGGGGATCCGCATCACCTATTCCGATGAGGAAGAGGCGTCGCGTCCCGACGCTATCAACAAGTTGCTCTCCGACGTCAGCGTAGACGACGCCGTGAAGCTTTACCTGCGCGACATCGGCAGTTACCCGTTGCTCAGCGTGGAAGAGGAGAAGGAACTCGCGAAGAGGATGATGGAAGGGGACGAATCGGCGAAAAGAAGACTCGCCGAGGCGAACCTGCGTCTCGTCGTCAGTATCGCCAAGAGGTATACCTCGCGCGGTATGGCGTTCCTCGACCTCATTCAGGAAGGTAACCAAGGACTCTTGAAGGCGGTGGACAAGTTCGACTACACCAAAGGGTTCAAGTTCAGTACTTACGCGACTTGGTGGATCCGTCAAGCCATCACCCGCGCCATCGCGGATCAGGCGAGGACCATCCGTCTTCCCGTGCATATGGTGGAGACCATCAATAAGACCGCGCGCGTGACGAGGACGCTCACGCAAAAGCTCGGTCGTGACCCGACGGTCGAAGAGATCGCGGAAGAGATGGGCACCACCGTCGAGAGGATCCGTGAGATCCAGCGCACGGCGCAAGACCCCGTGTCTTTGGAGACGCCTATCGGCGAGGAAGAGGACAGCCACCTCGGTGACTTCATCGAGGACACCACGGCGGCTCAGCCCGCGGAGAAAGCGGAACAGAGCATGATCCGTGAGCAACTCATGCAGGTGCTCGCCACCTTGACGCCGCGCGAAGAAAAGGTCATCCGTATGCGTTACGGACTGGACGATCATCGCGCCCGCACCCTCGAGGAAGTCGGACAAGCTTTCGGCGTGACCCGTGAGCGTATCCGTCAGATCGAGGCGAAAGCGCTGCGTAAGCTCCGTCATCCGAAGAGGAAAGACAAGCTGCGCGGTTGCGTGGATCGGTGAGAAGTCTCGGCGCACGCATCGATACCTGCCTGTCTCTGATAAACGGAGAAAGGTGTATCACGGACGTCGGGACAGACCACGGCAGGCTCCCCGTTTATGCTCTCAAACAGGGCAGGACGGAGAGAGCCGTCGCCGTGGATATCAGCGAGAAGAGCCTTAAAAAGGCGACCCTTCTCGCAGAGAAAGAGGGCGTCGCTCTCACCGCCGTCGTTTGCGACGGGCTCCAAGGCGTAGAGAAAGAAGACGCATCCCTCGTCATCATCGCGGGAATGGGAGGCAGAGAGATCGTGAAGATCGTCGAAGAAGCCCCGTTCCCGCTTGAAAGAGCCATCTTCGTGCCGCATACGCACGCCGCCCTCCTCAGAGGCTATGTGCGGGAGAAAAACGCGCGTATCGAGCGAGATATCGTGGTCGAAGAGGGAGAACATTATTATCCCGTGATGCTCGTGGACTTTCGCCTGCCTTGGCGGGAAGAGGACAACGTGTACGTGGGGAGAGAGGGCGAAGCGCGTGATACGTATATCGAGATGCGCCTTAAAAAGATCGAGGAGTATCTCGCTTATACGGACGACGCCGCGCTCAAAGAAGAGAAGGAGATACTGAAAAGTGTGTACCGTAGCTGACGTCACTGCCGCGCTGAATGAGAGATATCCTTTCGAGACTGCGTTGTCTTTCGACAACGTGGGACTGCTCGTCGGGCATAAAGACGCGAAGGTCGAGAAGATCCTCGTCTGCCTCGACGTCACACACGACGTCATCGCGGAGGCGAAGGAAGCGGGAGCGACCCTCATCGTCTCGCATCATCCCGTCATTTTTCGCGAGATCAAGCGGGTGACGGATGAGAGCTATACGGGCGGCATGGTATTGGACCTCGCGGAGAATAAGATCGCCGCTATCGCCGTGCATACCGATTACGACTGCGCGGAAGAGGGCAATAACCATCACCTTGCTCGTAGCCTCGGCGCGAAGGAATTCACTGTCATCGACGACGGCTTCGCCATCGAGTTCGACCTTGAGCGGGAGATGCCTTTCGAGGAATTCCGTCGCATGGTGAAGAGCGCGCTCGCCGATACCGTCATTCGTTCGGTGGGGAGCGGCATGGTGCGCCGCGTCATCACGTCCTGCGGAGCGGGTATCTCGGAGAAACTCATATTGAGAGCGAAAGAAACGAATGCTTGCATCGTCACCGCGGACGTGAAACATAATTACGCGATGATGGCGCTCGACCTCGGCGTGCGGCTCGTGGAAACGACGCACTACGCGAGCGAGTGGGCGTTCACGAAATATATGGCGAAATTTTTGGCTGAGAAATTCGACGTCGAAGTCATCCTCAGCCGTAAGAATACACATCCTTACGAGGTGTAAGGGAAGGAGACAACAATGGATCTAACCGTAATGCTTGAATATCAAGACCTTGACAGGCAGCTCATGAAGCTCGAGAACAGTCTCTTGCAGAGCGACGCCGCGCGCGAATACGCACAGTGCAAAGCCACCGTGACGAACGCGCAGGAACAGGTCGTCAAACAGAACCGTGACGCGGGTGAGATGATCAAACAGATGGAAGCGCTCATCGCGGAATACGACGCTCTGCAGAAGGAGCTCGCCGAGATGGAGAGCGCCGTGCCGGAAGTCACCGACATCAACGGAGCGGAGTTCTTCACGCGTAATATCCAGAAGCTCATCAATCAGCTGAAGAACCTCTCGCAGGAGATCAGCAAGATGAGCGCGAGGATCGTGGAGCTCAATCAAGCGCACGCCGCTACGATGGCGACGGGCAAAGAGGCGGCAAAGAAACTGAATGCCGTCAAGGTGAAATACGACGAGGAACGCGCGAAACTGATGCCCGAAGCCCAGAAGCTGAAAGCGGCGCTCGCGGAGATCGAGAAGAAATGCTCGGAGAAATTCCTCGAGGTGTATAAGCGGCTCCGCAAGCAGAAAAAGCTCCCCGCCATCGTCCCCTTGCAGGACGGCAGGAGTTGCGGCGGTTGCTTCATGGAGCTCGCGGGCGACGCCATCGTGAAATTGAATAGTGAGCCTTTTATAGAATGCCCGGATTGCGGCAGGATCCTATATAAGGCGTAAGGGAGGATACACAAATGAATAACGTAATAGCAGAAGTGAAAGCCGGAAACGTTGTGGCATTCGTCTTATATTTCCTGCTCGTGATCGGTGTCGGCGTCTTTTTCTTCTTGAAGAATAAGTCCGACACGGGGGAGAAAGGTTTCTTCCTCGGCGGCAGAAAGATGAATGGATTCGTCTCCGCATTAAGCGCAGGCGCGTCGGATATGAGCGCGTGGGTGCTCATGGGGTTGCCCGGCTCCATCTACGCCGCGGGTCTCGGACAGGTGTGGATCTCCATCGGTCTCGCCATCGGTACGGTCTTGGCTTGGATCCTCTTGGCGCCCCGTCTCAGAAGGTATTCCATCCTCGCGGACGACAGCATCACCATCCCGCAGTACCTGACCAAGCGTTTCAAGAGCGACAGGAAAGAATTGCAGGTCATCTGCGCGGTCATCTTCGTCTTGGTGTACTGCGTGTACGGCGCCTCGAGTATCAAGGCGGCGGGTACCTTGTTTAACCAGATGTTCGGACTGGACGAGCGCATCGCGATGCTCATCAGTATGGTCATCATCATCGCCTATCTCTTCCTCGGCGGATTCAACGCCGTGTGCTGGACGGACTTCTTCCAAGGCATGATCATGCTCGTGGCTCTGATGCTTCTCCCGATCGTCTCCGTCGCGGTGCTGAAAGCGCCCGAAGCGGCAGGCGCGTTGCCCGAGAACTTCTATAATATGTTCAAGGTCGCGAATACGCCTTGGGGATGCGTCGCGACCATTCTCACCGGTCTCGGCTGGGGACTCGGTTATTTCGGTATGCCGCATATCGTCGTCCGCTATATGTCCATCAAGTCGGAGAAGGAGATGAGGAAGTCGCAGATCGTCGGCAGCACTTGGACCATCTTGATCCTCACTTTCGCCACCATCGTGGCTCTTGTCGGCAGGAAGTACCTCGGCAATGCGCTCGAGGGTGCGTCCTCCACGGTGTTCATCACCTTGGCGCAAAAGGCGTTTCCCGTCTTCATCGGCGGTCTCGTCATCACCGCTATCTTGGCGGCTTCGATGAGTACGGCGGATTCGCAGCTCCTCGCGTCTTCTTCCGCATTCGCTTCGGATATCTATAAGACCACCATCCGCAAGGATGCCTCGGATAAAGAGATCGTGTGGGTGGGTAGGATCGTCGTTATCGTGGCGTCCGTGGTCGCGTTCTTCATCGCGTTCCTCGGCTTCGGCGACGAGCCCATTGTGCCTGCTTTCTCCACCATTATGACCTTGGTGTCTGCGGCGTGGGCTGCCTTCGGCGCGGCCTTCGGTCCGGTGCTTCTTCTGTCCCTCTACAATCGCAGAGTGAATTACAAGGGTGCTACGGCGGGCATCATCGTCGGCTTCGTCGTGGATATCCTGTGGATGATCCTTTTCAATATGGAATACTACGGCATGAAGAGCGTCGCTTACAATACCGAGCTCTATGAGATCATCCCGGGCTTTATCGCAGGTCTCGTGACGATGATCGCTGTTAGCTATTTCACCGAGAAGCCTTCCAAGGAGATCACCGATCTCTTCGACAAGGTGGCTACGGCGAAGAGCGTGGAAGTCGAGGACGGCGTCATCCTGATCGACGGTGTCGCCGAGACCGCTGCGACCGCTGAGGAAGCGGCGCCTGCTCTTGAAGAGACCGCAGAGGAAGTCGCCGAATCTCCCGCGGAAGAATAATTCCCGACAAAACAGAAAAAAGTCCGTCACTTCATTGTGGCGGACTTTTTCTTATATCCTATATCTCAGAGTTTCTCGACTTTCTTCACGAGGAAGGGGAGAGCCTCCTCGAATTTCACGCCGTACCAATGCTCGTCGCGTACGGGGACGGTGGCTTGGATGGTGCGCACGGTGTAATCGACGGCGAGGTCGGCGGCATCCTCAAGGGAAAGACCGCGCACCATACCGCCCACGAAGGTGGAGGCGTATACGTCGCCCGTGCCGTGGAAACCGCCCGGGATGCGATCTTCGAAGTAGTAATGCACGCTGTCTTTCGTCTTGGAATAGGCGGCGACGCCCAGCTTGTTATTGTCGAAGGAGACGCCCGTCAGCACCACGTCTCCGCCGTTCAGTTTGGAGAGCTTGCGCAGGAGGTCCTCGATGTAGGCTTGGTCGTAATCGTCGCCGACGTAGGGAACTTTCAGGAGGAAAGAAGCCTCGGTCAGATTGGGCAGGATGACGTCCGCGCCCTTGACGAACTTCGCCATTTCGGCGGCGAAAGCCTCGTCGAAGCCGTAATATAATTTGCCGTTATCCGCCATCACGGGATCCACGATGAAGAGTGAATCATCCTTCTTACGGCTCGTCACGATATCCTTGATGTATTGCAGTTGCAGTTTGCTGCCGACGTAGCCGGTATAGAAAGCATCGAATTTCAACCCTTCCTTCGCCCAATGCGCGTTGATTGCGGGGAGATCGTCGGTCAAATCGCGGAAGGTGTATCCGCTGAAGCCGCCCGTATGGGTGGAGAGCACGGCGGACGGAATGATCGCCGTCTCGATGCCCATCGCGGAGAGGATGGGGAGCGCCACCGTCAGGGAGCACTGCCCGTAGCAGGACACGTCTT
>JAFTBD010000090.1 GCA_017455385.1 Clostridia bacterium | reverse complement strand
GGTCTCGCCCTTTAGCCACAGCTCTTGGCGCGAGCGGCTGTAGAAGCAGGTCAGCTCCTTCTCCATCGAGATCTTGAGGCTCTCCTCATTCATATAGGCGAGGGTGAGGACTTTCTTGGTCGTGGCGTCTGCCACGATGGCGGGGATGAGCCCTTTGTCGTCGAATTTCAAGCTTTTGATGTCTATCATAATTATCTCCTTATACGATCCTTGTGGGGATGTTGTTTCGTGCCATTTCGGCTTTAAGGTCCTTGATCGCCACTTCTCCGAAGTGGAAGATGGAGGCGGCGAGCCCCGCGTCCACCTTGGGAAGCGTCCGGAAGAGGGTGATGAAATCCTCTATGCAGCCCGCGCCGCCCGACGCGATGACGGGGACGGAGCTGATCTCACACACGGCGGCGAGCATCTCGAGGTCGAATCCTTTCTTGACGCCGTCGGTATCGATGGAATTGAGGACGATCTCGCCCGCGCCGTCGTCTATGCCGCGTTTGATCCAGTCGAGGGCGTCGAGACCTGTATTCTCCCGTCCGCCTTTCGCGAAGACGGTGAATTTGTCGTTCACGCGCTTGACGTCCACCGAGAGCACCACGCATTGATTGCCGTAGAGTTTCGCTGCGCGCCCGATGAGGGAAGGGTCCTTGATGGCGCCCGAGTTGACGCTGACTTTGTCTGCGCCGCATTTAAGGACGCGGTCGAAATCGGTTACTTCGTAAATTCCTCCGCCCACCGTGAGGGGGATGAATACGTTTCTTGCCGTTTCGGTGAGGATGTCTGTGAATATCTTGCGGCCGTCCGACGAGGCGGTGATGTCGTAAAAGACCAGTTCGTCCGCGCCACAGCGGCTGTATTCTTCCGCGAGGGCGACGGGGGAGTCGATCTCTTTGAGCCCGACGAAGTTCGTGCCTTTCACGACCTGCCCGTTGCGAACGTCCAGGCAGGGGATGATGCGTTTCGTGATCATTTCGCCACCTCCAATGCCTCTCTGAGGTCGATCGCGCCGACGTAATACGCCTTGCCGATGATGGCGCCGTAGAGCCCCATATCGCGGAGCCTGACGACGTCCTCCATCGAGGACACGCCGCCCGACGCCACGAAGTCCATCTCGAATCTCTCGGACAGCGAGCGGTAGAGCTCGCCGTTCGCGCCCTGCATGGCGCCGTCCCTGCCGATGTCCGTGCAGATGACGGTGCGCACGCCTTCTTTTTGCAATTTGTCGCAGAATGTATAAACGTCCGTTTGCGAGGTCTCCGTCCAGCCTTTCACCGCCACGAAACCGTCCTTGATGTCCACGCCGACGGCGATCTTCTCGCGGTATGCGGCGGGGAGACGGGGGATGAAAGTGGGGTCTTGTAAGGCGACGGTGCCGAGGATCACGCGGTCGATGCCCGCATTGAGGTACGCCGCCACGTCTTCTTCGGTGCGGATGCCTCCGCCCACTTCGGCGAAGAGCCCCGTTTGACGCTTGATGTCAAGAATAAGGTCGAAATGCGTGCGCGCGCCCGACTTGGCGCCGTCGAGGTCCACGAGATGGATATGCGTCGCGCCTTTTGCCTTGAAGTCCTTCGCCACCGAGAGGGGATCGGACGAATACACCGTTTTTTGCGCGAAGTCGCCCTTATAAAGGCGCACGGCTTCGCCGCCCGAGAGGTCTATCGCGGGGAAGAGTATCATAGGTCGCGCTCCTTCAGCGAGACGAAAGCCCGTAAAATATTCAGCCCTACGTCGCCGCTCTTCTCGGGATGGAATTGACACCCCATCACGTTGCCGCTCGCCACCGCCGCGGTCACGGGGATGCCGTATTCCGCGCGAGCGATGACCGATTCGTCGCAGTCCACCGCGTGGTAGGAATGCACGAAATACACCGCGTCCCCTTCCTTGATGAAACGGAAGAGGGAGTGCGGACGGGTGAAGGAGAGGGCGTTCCAGCCCATATGGGGGATCTTCAAGGCGGGATCGGTCACGATGGGGCGCACGTCTCCCTTGAGGAGCCCGAGACCTTGGTGCTCGCCGTATTCGAAACTGCGGTCGAATAAGAGCTGCATCCCGAGGCAAATGCCCATCATGGGCACGCCCTTCGCCGCCACTTTCTTGAGGGTGTCCGCGAGACCGCTGTCCGCGAGCTTTTTCATCGCGTCCGCGAAAGCGCCCACCCCGGGGAGGATCACGCGATCCGCTTGCTCGATCTCCGTCTTGTCGGACGTCACGAGGGAGGGCTCTCCGATCTTTCTAAGGGATGAGGCGAGGGAGAAAAGGTTCCCGACGCCGTAGTCCACGATGACAGTCATCACAGCACTCCTTTGGTGGAGGGGATCTCCCCCGCCGCCCGTTCGTCTATCGCGACCGCTTCACGGAGCGTGTGTGCTGCCGACTTGAACATTCCTTCTATGATGTGGTGCGAATTGCTGCCCGACAGTTGTCTTATGTGCAGGGCGCAGGAGGCGTTTCGGACGAATCCGTACCAGAATTCCTCCACGAGCTCGGTGTCGAAATCGCCGACCTTCTCGGTGGGGATAGAGGCGAAATAGCCGAGGTAGGAGCGGCCGGAGAAGTCCACCGACGTCATGATGACCGCCTCGTCCATGTTGAGGATGGTGTCGCCGTAGCGACGAATGCCGCGCTTGTCGCCGAGGGCACCCGCGAAAGCATTTCCGAGGGCGATGCCGATATCCTCGGTGGTGTGGTGATAGTCCACGTAGGTGTCTCCGACGCATTTTACGGTGAGGTCGAATTTGCCGTGCGCGGCGAAGAGGGTCAACATATGATCCAGAAAGCCGCAACCGGTGTCGATGACGCTCTTGCCCGTGCCGTCGAGGTCGATCGTGAGGGAGATGTCGGTCTCCGCCGTTTTCCTTTTGATCTCCGCGCTTCTCATTTTTGTTCTCCTATAATGTCTGCGAGCGTCTCGGCAAGGACGCGCATATCTTCCGCGCTCCCGACCGTGATGCGCACGTAGTCTCTCAGTCTGTCTTTGTCGAAATACCGCACGAGGACGCCCTTATCCTTTAACGCGGAATATACGCATTTACCCGACATTTTCGCGTGTTTTGCGAAGATGAAATTCGCCTTGGACGGGAGGGTGGTGAAGCCGAGCTTCTCGAGGGCGAAGACGGTATTTTCGCGCGTCTTTATAATGGTCGCCACGTTCGCCTTGAAGTATTCTTCATCGAGGAGCGCGCCGATGCCCGCCGCGGCGGTCATCGAGTTCACGTTGTAAGGGTTGAAAGAATACTTGATCTTCTTGATGTCGGCGATGAGCGCTTTGTTCGCGAAGCCCATGCCCAGTCTGCCGCCCGCGAGGGAGCGCGACTTGGAGAAGGTCTCGGTAACCAAGAGGTTGTCGTATTTCTTGATGAGCGGCAGGACGCTTTCGCCGCCGAAGTCCACGTATGCTTCGTCCACCACCACGACGTTATCGGGGTTCGCTTTGACGATCTTCTCGATCTCCGCGGCGGGGAGGGCGATGCCTGTCGGGGCGTTGGGGTTCGCGATGAAGACGGTGCCCTTGACGCCGAAGTAGTCCTCGACGTTTACGGTGAGGTCCTCTTTGAGGGGGATCTCGCGGTAGGGGACGCCGTTTCGGGTGGCGAAGACGGGATAGAACCCATAGGTGATGTCGGGGAAGACGGCGGGCGTTTTGTCGTCGCAGAAAGCGGCGAAAGCGAAGTCCAAGACCTCGTCCGATCCGTTGGTGAAGATGATCTCATCCTCGGCGACGCCGAATTTCTCCGCCGCGATCCTTACGAGCGCGCCGCTCTCGGGATCGCAGTAAAGCTCGATCGTGCCCGCCGCTTGACGCGCGAGACGCTGGGCGAAAGGCGAGGGCGGGAAAGGGCTCTCGTTGGTATTCAGTTTGACGTATTTTTTATCTTGCGGCTGTTCGCCCGGGACGTATGCATCCAGTTCGTCGTGCCGCTTGCTCATAAACTTGCTCATATCATTTCTCCGTTCTGATGGTGGCGCTTCTCGCGTGCCCCGTCAGTCCTTCTTTATTCGCGAAATACGCCACGTCGTCCGCAACGCGTGCGAGCGCGTCCTTCGTATAATAGGCGTATTGGGTCTTCTTCACGAAGTCGTCCACGGACAGCGGGCTGGAGAAGCGAGCCGTGCCGCAGGTGGGCAGGGTGTGGTTCATACCCGCATAATAGTCGCCGAGCGCCTCGGGACAATTCCCGCCGAGGAATACGCTCCCTGCGTTCTTGACGGCGGGGAGATAGCGGAAAGGATCCGTCACGATGAGCTCCAAATGCTCGGGCGCGATCTCGTTCGCGACGGTGATGGCTTCGTCGATATTTTCGGTCAGGATGATCTTGCCGTTATTCTCGATGGACGTCCGTGCGATCTCTTCTCTCGCCATACCTTTCAGCAAGCGCTCGATCTCGTCGGCGACCGCCTTACCAAGGGACTCGCAAGGGGTGATGAGCACCGCGCTCGCGTTCCTGTCGTGCTCCGCTTGGGAGAGTAGGTCGGCGGCGATATGGGTGGAGTCGCTGCCCGCTTCCGCCACGACGAGGATCTCGCTCGGTCCCGCGATCATGTCGATGGACACCTTGCCGAAGACCTGCTTCTTCGCTTCCGCGACGAAGGCATTGCCCGGTCCGACGATCTTATCCGCCTTGGGGATGGTCTCGGTGCCATAGGCGAGAGCGCCTATCGCCTGCGCGCCGCCCACTTTATAGATCTCGTCCACGCCCGCGACGTGCGCCGCCGCGAGGATGACGGGGTTGAGTTTGCCTTCTCTGTTCGGCGGGGTGCAGATCATCACCTTGTCACAGCCCGCGATCTTGGCGGGGATGGCATCCATCAGGACGGTGGAGGGGTATGCCGCCGTGCCGCCCGGGACGTATAAACCCACTTTCTCGATGGGGGTGACTTTCTGCCCGAGGACGACGCCGTCCTTTCTGCGGATCTCGAAGCCTTTGCGGCGCTGTTTCAGGTGGAAACGACGGATATTCGCCGCCGAGCGCTTCAGGATACGCAGGAATTTCGCAGGCACCTTTTTGAGGGCTTCCGCGATCTCTTGCTCGGTGACGCGGAGCGTTGTCAGCGTCGCACCGTCGAAGCGTGCGGTGTATTCGCAGAGGGCGGCGTCGCCGCGCTCTTTGACGTCCTTGAGGATCGCCACGACTTTATCCGACACGTCGTCCGTCGGCTTGGGTGAGGACAGGATCGCGCGGTCTTTGATGTCTTTTATGCGGATGATTCGGATCATTTGCTTTCCTCCACCACGGCGCCGAGGCTCCCTGAAAGGGCGTCGATAGTCTGTTTCTTGAATTTCATTGAGGACTTATTCGCGATGAGGCGCGCGCTGATGGGGAAGATGGTCTCCGCCACCTCGAGGTTGTTCTCTCGCAAGGTCGTTCCCGTCTCCACGATATCCACGATGACGTCGGACAGCCCGAGGATGGGGGCGATCTCGATGGATCCGTTCAGGTGGATGATGTCGATGTCCCTGCCGCGGCTACGGTAGAAAGCGCGAGTCACGTTCGAGAACTTGGTGGCGACGCGCAGAGTGCGCGTCGTGTCGTCCGTGAAGCCTTTCGGACAGGCGACAGCCATGCGGCATACGCCCTTTTTGAGGTCGAGGAGCTCGTAGACGTCTGGCTCGTATTCCAAGAGGATGTCCTTCCCCGCCACGCCGACGTCCGCGATGCCGCGCTCGACGTAGATCGCCACGTCGGAGGGCTTCACCCAGAAATAGCGCACCTTCTTCTCCGCGTTCTCGAAGACGAGCTTGCGGCTCTCCTCGAGGAGGGAGGGGCAGGGGAATCCCGCCTTGTCGAACATCGCATAGACCTTCTCCCCGAGTCTGCCCTTGGGGAGCGCCACGTTCAGCCAATCGTCCGTAGGCACCGCTGCTTCGCGCGGCTTTTCCTCCGCAAGGTCGGTGTAAACGGCGAACCCGATGGCGCCCGCGTCCCGCTTGAATTTCCTCATCAAACGGTCGTATCTGCCGCCCGACACAACGGGGGCGGGGATATTCTTCAAGAAGCCCTTGAAGACGATGCTGTTATAATAGTTCACGTCGCCCACGACGGAGAAATCCACCCGCATTTTGTCCGCTTCGTCGCTCGCGGCGAGAAGGGTCAGCACGGCGAGGAAGTCGCGCGTCGCTTCGCAGTCGGAGAGAGGGCACGACCTGATCGCCCGAATGGCGGCGGGGAGAGTGTCCGAGACCCAAAGAAGGTTCATCGCCGCGTCGGCGACCTCCTGCATCACCCCTTGGCGAGCGAAGATGGCTTCCGCTTTTTCGCGGTTCTTCTCGCTCATCGCCTCGTACAGGGCGCGTTTGTCGTCGGGGGAGACGCCGCACGCCTCGAAAAGGGCGTCCGCGACCGCGAGATTGGAGATGTCGAGCACGCAGTCTTCGCCCATCACGCGGAGACTTTTCACCGCGAGGGTGATGACCTCCGCCACTTCCTCGATGCCGATGTCGCCGAAGCATTCCAGTCCCGTCTGCATGATCTCCTTGAAAGAGTCGTTCGCCGAGGGACGATAGACGTTCTCGCTGTAGAATACTTTCTGCACGCCCGCCTCGTCACGGCTGCTCTTGATAATGGAGAGGGTCACGTCGGGCTTCAGCGCCATCAGCTTGCCGTTGGTGTCGGTGAAGGTCAGGACGTTGTCCGAGACGAGGAAGTCCTTATTCATCGCATAGAAGTCGTACTCCTCGAATTTGCTCATCCGATAGTAGGTGTAGCCGTAGGAGCTGTAGAGACTACGCAGGGCGAATGCCGTGCGCTCGCCGCCTTGTAATATCTTGTCGTCGATCTGCATTATTTCTCCTCCCGAAAGAGCTTGATGGCTTTCTCATAGCCGCCGTTCCCGTAGTACAGGCAGCGACTCACGCGACTGATGGTGGCGCTGCTCGTCTTGACGGACGCGGCGATCTCCTGATACTTGGCGCCGTTCGCCAACATAAGGGCTGCCTCGAAACGCTGCCCCATATCCTGCAACTCCTTGATGGTGCATAAGTCGGAGAAAAAGGCGTAGCAATCCTCCGCCGAATCCATCTTGGCGATGACTTTCATTAAGTTGTCGATAGATTGATTTCTTATTTTATCCATATAATAAGACCTCTCGTAGGTTTTTATTCTCTAACATTTTATCGCGCTAAAGTGAGAAAGTCAAACAAAACAAACCGTTTTTTTAAAAAAACGTTATCTTTACGGAGCGAACGCGAGAGTGGAGTTGCGGACGCCGAAGGAGAGAGTGAAGTGTGGAGAGGAGCGCTGCGCGAGAGTGGAGAGTGGAGAGTGGAGTTAAGGTGCGCTGCGCGAAATATATAAATGTCATACTGAGCCGTGGAGCGGACGCGAAACGTGCCGAAGTAGTTCATCCGTTTTTCTATATAGGAATACCCGAATGAGAGCGGAAATGGGGTGGGAGCACGTTGTATTTTATTCAAAAAACTTTGCGGCGGTGGAGAGTGGTGCAGAGGCGAGCGCTCTCCGAGGAGGCGGGTCTGAGCGTACTTGCTGTACGTGATGCCCGACGACGAGTCGCCATTGGTGCCCCTAAAATATCAAAGGATATTTTGGGGTGCAGGCGACGCAGGTAGTTAGCGAAGCATATGCGCCGCTATACACCGCCGCGCAAAAGGAGAAGAAGGCGACGGTACTTCCATCGCCTTCTTCAGAGGAAGGGAGAATAAGGAATATGTCTTCGTTAGTTATCGGCGCTGACCGCCCATGCCGCCCATACCGCCGGGCTGACCGCCCATACCGCCGGGCTGACCGCCCATGCCTCCGGGTTGTTGACCGCCCATGCCTCCGGGCTGACCACCCATGCCGCCCATGCCGCCCGAGCGACCGGTGACCGCGGTGACGGTGGTGCTGTTGCTTCCATAGGTGAGGGTATAGGTGCCGCTCGTCAGGGCAGGGGTGCTGATGATGAGGTTGCCCGCCGTCTTCGGTGCCGTGAAGCTGACGATCTCCGTGCCGTCGCTGCTCTTCAAGGTGACGGTCGTCCCCGCGCTGAGGTTGACGTTCGCGACGACCATATATCCTGTGGTGCCCACGGCGTCCATCGCGCTTGCACAGGTGGCGATCACCGTGCCGCCCTGGATGGTGGTGCCGCCGTCGCTGTCAAGGGCGGAATTGCCCGCGTTCTGCGGTCCGAATACGTAGACCGTGCCGCCCGCTATCACCAGTTTGCCGTTGCTGTCCAGCCCGTCGCCGCTGCAATTCACCGTGATGGTGCCGCCCGCGATATAGAGGTCGAAGTTGTAATTTGTCAGGTCGCTGTTCGCGGCGTTGATGCCGTCGTCCGTGGCGGTGACGTTCAGGGTGCCGCCCGTGATCTCCACGCGAGCGCCCTCCACGCCTTCGTAGCTCTTGGTGACGGTGATGTCGCCGCCCGTGATCTGCGTCAGGTATTCCGCTTTGATGCCGTCGTCGCCCGACGCGATGGTGAATGTGCCGCCGCTGATGAGGACGTTGCCCGCGCTGTGGATGGCGTCGTCATTGGAATTCAGAACGAAGGTGCCGCCCGTGATGACGATGGCGTAATTCTCATCGAAGGTGGCGGGGTAGTCGGTCTCGGAGGTGACGTTGCCGTCGTCGTCCTTGGTCTCGAGGGTGATGCCCGCAGCTTTGAGGGCTTTGCCGTCCGCGCTGTCGGAGCTTCTCTCCGTGACGGTGGTCGGCGCGCCGCCGTTCGTCGTGACGGTGATGACTCTATCCGCGTCGTTATCGATATAGAGGCAGGTATTCGCCGCGATGCCGTCGTCGCCCGCCGTGACGGTGATGGTGCTGTTCTTGATATAGATGTAGCCCGCGGTCTTGTCCGCCGCATAAGCGAGCGCTTCCTCGTCCGTTTCGGGCTCCACGTCGGTCTTGATGCCGTCGTTGCCCGCCGTGACGGTGATTGTCGCATCGTGGATGGAGATCGTCTCGCCCGCCTTGATGCCGTTCTTGGTGGCGGCGACGATGACAGTCGCGTCAATGACAGTCAGGTCGTATTTCGCTTTGATGCCGGATGCGTCGTCCCCTACGCCGTATACCTTGAGAGTGCCTTGCCCGTTGATGGTGAGGGAGCATTTCTTCGCCGCGAGTCCCGCGCCGTCGCCGTCTGCCGCTTCGGTGTCGCCCACGCTGTCCGAGAGCTCGTTCACGGTGCCGTCCGCGATCGTGAGGATGCGGGTCTCCGTCGTTTCTTTGAATACGAGTGCGGCGCAAGTCTGCGTCTCGAGGGTATTGATCGTGGCGTTGTCGAGGATGATATACACGCTGCCCTCGACGTTCTTTTCACCTCCACCGCGCCGTTCAGAGTGCCGGTCAGGCGGTAGGTGCCCGCTGCCGTGATGGTTAAGACGTCGTCCTTATATTTCGTTCCCTCGGGAGCGTTGTCTTTCGTGAGTTCGCTGAGGTTGATGACGACTTCCTCCTCGGACGAAGTGACGGTCTGCTCCTCGGTGACGGTCGCTGCCGTCTCCATGAGGTAGTCGTCCGTCGCCGCTACGGTCGCGTCGATATCCACCGAGTCGATGGCGACGTAGCTTTGCGATGCGGCGGCGTCCGAGCCCGTATCGGTATCCGTCGAGCCGCAAGCCGCGAAAACAACGGATAATGCTAACAAAATCGCAATTATTAAAACAGTAAGTTTTTTCATAGTCGTGACCTCCTTGTGTCCTTTTTACACCCACAGTATGGCAGGCGGAACTTAAACGGGACTTAAAAAAGAAAAAGATTTTTGACTTTTTTGAAAAATATTTGAAAAACGCGCATTATTCCGTATTTCGGTCAGCGAGAGCACGCGCTCGCATATAGTATTACGGGGGTAGACGCGCGCCCGCAAATTATAAATATATAAAAAGTGCTTGAAAAAGGGATATTGCGCGTGCTAAAATAAATCAGTATCGTCGGGCGTATACCCGTGCGAGCGTAAGAAGTATTTTTTATTGGGGGATCAATAGATGAAAAAGTTTTGGATCATCCTGCCCATCGTGATCGTGGTCGTCGCCGCCACCGTCTTCGGCTTATATGCCGCGGGCGTTTTCGGCAAGGACGCGGACACCGATGAGCCCATATCCTACGCCATGTCGGCGAATGCCGCCGAGTCCGGCATCTTCAGAGAGCTGTCGGCGGACACGTATTTCGACATCAAGGCGCCGCGCAAACCGAATAACGAGAATATGGACAACTACGTTCTCGTCACGGACAGGAGCGGCGGCAAGGTGACGCTGAAGACCGTCGAAGCGGATGACCTTCCCGCGGGCGTATACCGTGTGACGGCTCGTGACGGCTTCAAGGAGAGGACGACCTACCGCATCCGTGTCTTCGACGCCTCTTTCGTGGCGGAGGAGTACAAGGACCTCACGACCTTCATCTTCACCACGAAGGGCACGAATAAGAATAAAGCCCCCGTCGTGAAGCAGAATGCGAGCATCGTGGAGACCGACCTCACGGGCACCGACGTGCAGACCCTCACGCAGAATGGCGACACCACTTATTACGTCACGCTGGCGAATGCCGCGACGGAGCGTTTCGCCCCCGGCACCGTCTTCCTCGCGAAGAAGCCGGATGAAGACCTCTTCGACAGCAGCCTCTCCGTCCTCTATAACGGCGAGATCGCGGGCTATGCCTATAACGGCATGGCAGCGTACGTCGTCTTGGAAGAGTCCAAGGTGAAAGACGGCAAGGAGGAGATCCATTGCCGCCTCGCACAGTTCAACGAAGTGGTGTCGAAGGCGGACATTTATCAGGATCTCGTCATTGACGAGAATAATTTCTCCTTCGATGAGGACGCTCTCCGCGATGCGCTGGAGAATAGCGAATTCGCCGAGGCGCTCCTCGTCACTGCGCAGGAGACCTTCGACCTCTTCTCGAAAGACTTCGTCGTCAACGAAGGCAACGGCAAGGCGCCCCGTCAGGTGGTCACCTTCGACGTGAACCTCGACGGCAGCACCATCAAGCTCAATATCAAATACACCATCACCATCGTGAAGGGCGTGGACATCGTCGTCGGCATCAATAACGACATCAAGCTCACCCCCTCCCTGAACTGCGACTACGACAGCATCACCTCCATCGACGACCTGAGTTTCGATTTCTCCCTCAAGATCGACACGAAGACCACCTGCTACGTCAAGATGAATACCAATACCGGCGTCATCAAGGCGGAGTCCGTCGATGATTTCAAAGAGAAGTTCGTCGAGCTTTTGAAGGGCAATACGGCGGAGAAAGCCATCGTCGGCACCGAGCTCCCCATCTATAGCTACAAATACCCCATCTACTGCTTCGTGCTCGGCATCGAGTTCGGCGTTGACCTCAATTTCGGCATCACCGGCGACCTGAGCTTCGAATACATCTACAACACCGAAATCGTTGCGGGCGTCACCTACGTCGACGGCGAATTCACCTCGTATAAGTCGATGGAGACCTCCTCCAAGGCGAATGACCTCGTCCTTCTCGGCAAGGTCACCGCGGAAGCGGGCGTCTATGTCAAGCTCACCGCCAGCGTGCTGGAAGTGGTGGGTATCGGCTTCAAGGTGAAAGTCGGCGCCTACGCCGAGATCGGCGGTCAGCTCCGTCTCGATATGGAAGCGGCTCTCAATAAAGAATTACATATCATCAAAGGCTATTACGTCACCGGTGGCTTATACCTCGGCGCGGATTTCCAAGTGAAAGCAGGCGTGGAGCTTCCCGTCCTCGGCTATAAGGGCGTTGAGAAGACGTGGGAGCTCGCGAAGCTGAAATATCCCCTCTTCGAGTTCGGCTCCCGTTACCTCGTCAAGGACATTCTGGACGACGGCAAGACCGTGCAGATCCCCGGCAAGAGCGTCGAGTTCAAGGAGATCAACGTCAATGCCTTCGACCTTTATAGCGTCAAAGACGCTACGGGTGTGAAAGTCGGCCTCGACAACTTCGACGTCGTCTACGTCGACGATGCGGCGGATTACATCACCCTGAAAGACGGTCTCGTCACCGTCAAGCCGACGGTCGGCACCGAGTTCAATGCCGTCATCGAGCTCATCAGCAAGTCGGACGACGGCGTGAAGGGCAGGATCACCTTCCACAAGACCGCCGTCATGCCCACCTGCGACGAGCCCACCGCCATCTTCGACAAGGCGGATCCCGATGACGTCGTCTTCGACGTGGCGCTCAATGAGTCTGCGTTCATCGGCCTCACTTCTCCCGCAGGCGCCGTCCAATACGCTTGGTTCGAGAATGCGGGCGAGCTCGCCATCCACGACACCTTCCTGAATAAGCTCCCGCTCGGCGAGCACGTCTTCACCTTCAAGTCGAATAAAGGCGTCCTCTATCTGACGGTCACCGTCGTGGACACCACCCCCATCACCGTCAATAGCGCCAAAGCGAATTACTCCAAGAAAGGTGAGAGCGCGGTGAATTTCAAGCTCGAGCTCCACGGCAACAAGATCGCCTCCATCGAGGGCTTGGACGATTCGCAGTACACGGTGGATAATTCCGGCAGCCTGAAGATCTTCGCGCCTGTCTTCGCGGACAAAGAGCCCGACGATTACGACTATGTCGTAACGGCGGCGAATGGCACCACCGTCACCCTCACGGTCACCGTGAAGGACGACAGAGAGCCCGGACTCTACAGCAAGATGTTCGGCTTCAGCAAGACCACGAATACGAATGACGTCAAGGTCACCTTCGAGAAGTTCGCTTATCGTTTCGACGGCGTGAGCGGCAACGGGATCACCGAGAATAACTACACCGAGGTCGACGGCGGCGTCATCATCTCCAAGGATTACCTGATGAAGCAGCCGGAAGGGGAGTACAAGTTCTATGTCACCTTTGTCGGCGATATCCGCACGAGCAAGGAATTCACAGTGAGAGTGTGGGAGAATGCCAGCATCGTGGCGGGCACTTCCTACGCCGTATTTGATAAGAATGCTCCCGCGGACGTCTCCTACACCGTCTATGCGACGAGCAAGGTCACCCTTACGAGCACCGACTGCGCCATCACCGCCAAGGCTTATACGACGAGCGGCAATACCGTCACCCTCTCCAAGAGCTTCCTCGCGGGTCTCGCGGTGGGTGAATACACCTTGAGCGCGAATGCGGGCACCATGAACGCCGACCTGAAGCTGAAGGTCATCGACACCACCGTGCCTGTGATCGCTCTCGCGGACGGCGGCAAGCTCGTCCTTACCTATGACAAGTCCGCAGGCGTGGCTCCTGCCTTCGACCTCACCCTCGGCGGTGCGGCGCTCGACACGGTGGAGGGCATCGGCTATACCTTCGTCACCGATAACGGCGTCACGAAGGTCACTCTCGATGCGGCTGAGTTGCAGGCGCTCGCCCTTGGCGAGTATGAGTACAACGTGCTCACCACGGTGAACCGCATGACCCTCGTCGTGAAGGTCATCGACTCCGCGGTGCCCGAGGCGATCGACAGGACCACCGTCGCCTACAAGAAAGGTAGCCTCGCGCCCATCTCCATCACTTTCGATAACCACGGCTATGACGTCGTCTCCCTCGAGGTCACGGGCAGCGACGCTCCCGCCCTCGGCGAATACAGCTTCGATAAGGACACCGGCGTCTTCAGCCTGACGGGGGCTTACCTCGACACGTTGACGGATAACGAATACACGACCTTCGCGCTCACCTTCAATAATGAAGCCGCGACTGTGTTGAAAGTTACAGTCTCTGTATCTTAAGCGAGCGCGTATAGCGGCACATCTACTTCGCTAACTATTTCATCAAAGGGCAGTTACGTACGAGAAGTACGCGCCTGCCCTTTTCTTCAAAGAGCGCTCGTATATGCACCACTCTCCGCGCTCGCTTGAAACGAAAACGCACTCGTTTGTTATGTTTTAGAAGTTTTATTATCGATTTAATTCCGAATTCCGAATTCCGCATTCCGCATTAATTCTCGAGCCTCGCGACTGCACCACTCTCCGCAGTCTCGTACGGGGCAGGGAAATAGAAAGAACGAAAAGGTCACTACCGCAGAAGGGCAGTGACCTTTTTATAATAATGTCATCCCGAACGCAGTTGAGGGATCTCCACCGTATTGAAAAAAGCGGATGAGATACTTCGGCGCGTTTTGCTTACGCAGTGAATTGCACTTCGTGCGTGAATTGACCGCAGATGCGGTCGTGAATTCTCGAGCAGAGCTCTCCGTGAATTGACGTGGTAGCCGTCATTGCGGATAAATATATCCATAATGCACGCCGAGCGTGCGATTCATGCGCCAAAGGCGCAATTCATGGCGAAAGCCAATTCATGACCGTTAGGTCAATTCATTCCTTCTCAGCGTCACCGCAACTCCACTCTCCACTCTCCACACTCCACTCTGAAAAATTGGATGAGATCCCTCGGCAGGCTC
>JAFTBD010000015.1 GCA_017455385.1 Clostridia bacterium | reverse complement strand
GTGCGTCGCACCGAGATCGCAGGTGAAGGGGAGAAGGAATTCAACGTCACCGAGCTCAAGCCGGATGAAGCGCCGACAAAGCCTGTCGTTAATGGCGGTATCGTTCTTTTCAATAACGGCAACCTGAAATTCTGCAATCAGCGCACCCTCGGCGCGGGTGGCAAGTCTGTCGTCGGCATCACGCAGGCGGACGCGGTGAAAGACATTTGCTATATGACGTCCGACAAGAACGTCTATTGCTTCACCGATAAAGGCAACGTCGCACGTATCGCCGCTTCCGATCTCGACGAGAAATCTTGGAAGGATAAAGGTCAGCCGCTCCTTAAATCGGTACCGCAAGCGGACAAGGAGGAGAAAGTCGTCTCCGTCCTGTGTCTCGACGATATCACCGATCCCGAAGCGTCTATCATCTTCTTCACGTCGGACGGCATGGCGAAACGCACCCTCGTGTCCGAGTACACGTCTATCAATAAGAATTATTACCAAGCCACTATTGTGAAAGAAGGGGAGAAGCTCCTGAACGTCACGCACTTCGTCCCCGAGCAAACGATGCTCTTTGTTACGACGGACGGTATGGTGCTGAATGCCGAGTCCACGGACGTCCCTGTCCAAGGCAGGAGATCTGCCGGCGTGAAAGGTATTATGCTTGCGGACGGTGATTCCGTTTCTTCCGCGACGATGACCGACGACCTCGGCGAAGTATTGGTCATCACCGAGCTCGGCTATGGCAAACGCGTTCTCTTATTCGATCTCGAGGTCAGCAAGCGTTACAGAAAAGGTCTCAAGATCATCGACACCGATCTCACGCGCGGCAAAGTTGTCTTCTCCGACGTCGTGAAACTGACTTTCGTCGTCGCATTCTTCTTTGAGGATGATGAGAGCGAGACCATCTTCACGGACTTCATCGACGTGGAGCGCAGGACGGACGTCGGTGTCTATCTCCCGACCAATCGCAATGCGCGCATCCTTTCCGCATTGAAACACAGAATGAATTAAGAAATAATATTTTATATTATTTAAGCTCCGTTTTTGCGGAGCTTTTCTTTTTATCGGAGTGCTATATTCGGACGAGCCTGCATAGTATCTTCTATGCTGAAAGATATTTTACCGTATAGCTTATATTCGCTTCTGCCCGGAGAAGCCCTCGAAGTGCGGCTTCGCAGGGGGATGCGTCTATCTTATCTCACGCTCAAAGGGAAGTTCACGACCTCGCACGTCGTCTCGGAGGAGGAATTCGAGTCTGTGCTTTTGACCGTTACGGAACGTTCTCTCTATGCACTTACCGAAAAACTTGTAAACGGATATTTACCACTGAAAGGCGGCATCCGTGTCGGAGTCGCGGGCGAAGGCGTGATGGAAGGAGAAAGGGTGAAGACGGTGAAGCATGTGACGTCACTCGCAATACGCATTCCTCACCAAATAATCGGCGTTTCCGACTTTCTTCTGATTGACGGAAATTTCGGACAAAACATCCTTATTGTCTCACCGCCTGCGGCAGGGAAGACGACGTTGCTTCGAGACTTGACGAGGCGCATTTCCGATGCGGGGAATGATGTCGTCGTGCTCGACGAACGGGGGGAGATCAGCGGGATGAATAGCGGAACGATCTCTCTCGACGTCGGCTCGCATACCGACGTACTTTTCGGCTTTCCGAAAAAGGTCGCCTACGTCAATGCGCTCCGCGCGCTTAACCCCGATTATATCGTGACGGACGAGCTCTCTGGCGAGGGAGACATTGCGGGTATTATGCGTGCCTTCTACGGCGGCGTGCGCGTCATCGCGACGATGCACGGCAGAGACGAGGGTGCTATCATAGGAGAGTTTTCTCCTTTGGAGAAAGTCTTCGATCGTATCCTCGTTCTTTCCAAGGAGCCGCGCGTCGGTACTCTCGTGAAGGACATTGCGAGGTAGGTATGGGTAGCATATTCGTCGGTATCTGCATTTTCTTTTCTGCTTCCTTCGTCGGCATTTGGCTGAAGAAGCGTACCCTTAAAAGGTTTTCTTTTTACCGTTCTTATTATGACTTTCTGTCTTTTGCCTCGGACAAGATCGCCTATGAAAGGATGGTATTTTCCGAGATCGTGCGCACCTTTCACTCGGAAAGCCGCGAATTCTCGGAGGTATTGTCCGGAGGTGAACCGTCTTTCGGGCTTCCCGACGGAGAGATCGCCGCGGTAAAAGAATATCTATCCGGTATCGGCAAGACGGATGCGGAAACGCAGATCGCCTCCCTTCGCGGAAAGTCAGCGGAGATTAAAGCGCTCTTGGATCGTGACGGCGCGAAATGGAAAAAGGATGCGTCTCTTTATTTCAAACTTGCGGTATTGCTCGGAGTGGCGCTATTCATCATCTTGGTATAGGAGGAACTATGGAGATCGGCATTCTTTTGAAGATAGCGGGGGTAGGACTGCTCGCCGCCATTATCAATATCATTCTGAAGAAAAGCGATAAAGAGGAGATCGCCACTGTCACCACGCTTGCGTCCCTCGTCATTGTGCTCGTGATCGTGCTCGATATGCTCGGCTCTCTTTTCGACAGTATCAAATCGATATTCAGCCTGTATTGATATGCAGATCGTGAAGGTGGTCGGCGTCGGGCTCATCGGCGCACTCATCGCGGGTCTTCTTCGACAGGAGAAATCCGAGCTATTCATTTTCGCCGTCATCACCACCGGCGCGTTGATCCTCATCATCTTATTATCCTCTCTGACCGAGGTTATCAAAGAATTCGGTCTTTTGGTCGGGAAAAGCGGGGTGGACGAGTCCCTCTTTGCGGGCGTGCTCAAGATCATCGGTGTCGGCTACATCACGGAATATGCCTCGGCGATATGTGTGGATCAAGGCGTCTCGAGCATTGCGAATAAGCTTCAGCTTGCGGGAAAGGTCGCCATCTTCTTTATGACGCTCCCCATCTTGACGAACTTGGTGGACGTCATCTCCTCGATGCTATGAAACGGAAAGCCGCGTTCGTTCTTCTGTTGTTTCTGTTTCTTTACGCCCTCTCGGGGTCGGTTGCTCTTGCCGAATCCAAATCGAAAGAAGAGGTGGAAG
>JAFTBD010000089.1 GCA_017455385.1 Clostridia bacterium | reverse complement strand
GATCCGCTTGCGGGCTCTCCGCCTCGGCGCTCCTCGCGAAAAGCGCTCGATATGCGGATGGATACACGGAGCGGATGCGAGTGACAGGGGAATATCGGGAGGACTTCTTGCAGGCGATCGCCGCCTTCCCGCTCGCCGCGCTTTGTCGAGCGTATCGACGTGCGCCGACCCATCCCGAGGAGAAAGCGATCTCGTCCGAGAGGTTACTTGAACTATTATCCTTGACGGGAGAGGCTGTCTCGGGGTATGCTTTAGTCAAGCACGTCAAGCTGACGGGACTATTGGAACCGCTGTTGGTCTCGGCTTAAATAGGAGTGAACGAAAGATGAACGGGATAGAGAACGTGAAATTATTTCTGATGGATATGGACGGCACCGTCTACGTCGGCGACAGCAAGATCGACGGCGCTTTCGAGGCGCTCCAAACCTTGAAAGAGATGGGGAGGAAAGTGCTTTTCCTCACGAATAACAGCAGCAAGACGGCGTCTGCGTACGTCACGAAGCTCGCGCGGATGGGCTATCCCGCCACCGAGGAAGACGTCTATTCCACGGGCGAGGCAACCATCCGTTTTCTCCTCGAAGAGCGCGCGGGTAAAAAAGTGCTTTTGCTCGCAAATTCCGCAGTTTACAAGCAATTTTCCGATGCGGGCGTCCCCCTCGTTACCGAGGGCGCGGACCTCGTCGTCGTCTGCTTCGACACCGAGCTCACTTACGCCAAGCTCACCGCGGCGTGCGACCATATCTTCGAGGGGAAAGAGTACATCGTTTCTCACCCCGACTTCGTCTGTCCCGCCGAGCCTTATCCCGTGCCCGACGTCGGCTCCTTCATGGCGCTCATCGAGGCGGTGACGGGCAGAAAGCCCGACCTCGTCATCGGCAAGCCCTACGGGACGATGGCGCGCTATATCGGCGAGAAATACGGGCTTCGTCCCGAGGAGATCGCGATGGTGGGCGATCGCCTGTATACCGACATCAAGTTCGCCGTGAATAACGGGATGAAGAGCATCCTCGTCTTGACGGGTGAGACCACGAAAGAGATGCTCGAGGCGTCGGACGTTCGTCCCGACCTCGTGCTCGATACTTTCGCGGACGTTCTCAAATACGTATGATCTGCACATTGTGCCCGAGACTCTGCGGTGTCGATCGCAGGGAGAAGGTCGGCTATTGCGGCGCCCCCGAAGAGGCGATCCTCGCGGGTGCGGAGCTGCATTTCTGGGAAGAGCCGTACCTCGCGGGCGGCGGCGCTTCGGGCGCCGTTTTCTTTTCCGGATGCAACTTAAAATGCGTCTTCTGTCAGAATGCGCCCATATCTCTCTCCCTAAAGGGAGAGAAGGTCACGCCCCAAGGTCTTGCGGACGTCTTCCGCAGGCTGGAGGACGAGGGCGCGGAGAATATCGATCTCATCACCCCCACCCCCTACGTTCCCATCATCAAGGCGGCGCTCGACCTCTATCGTCCCACGCTCCCCGTCATCTATAATTGCGGCGGATACGAGAGGGTGGAGACCATCCGTTCCCTCGAAGGGTACGTGGACGTCTTTCTCCCCGATTACAAATATTACGACGATGCACTCGCGCTCCGTTACAGCGGCGCGCCCGATTACCGCGCTCACGTCGAGGCGGCCATTATGGAGATGCGTCGTCAAGTGACGGACGTGGTGGAGGAGGGCGTCTTAAAGCGCGGTGTGGCGGTCAGACACCTCGTGCTCCCCACGCATACAAGAGACAGCATCCACGTCCTCGACCGCATATACGCGCTTCTCGGGAAGGACGTCTACCTCTCCGTAATGAGCCAATATACCCCCTGCGGACAGCTCGATCGTTTCCCCGAGGTCACCCGCCCGCTCACAGCGCTCGAATATAAGGCGGTCATTGCTCACGCGGAAAAACTCGGGTTTGAAAACGCATTTATGCAAGAGATGAGCGCAGCTTCGAGAGATTATATCCCCGCATTTCTTCGCGAATAAGCGGCAACGTATAGCGGCACATCTACTTCGTTTCTGTCTGCGGTACGGCGAAATTACGTACAAGGAGTACGCGCATTCGCCGCCCCTTGCCGAGCCTCGTATCTGCACCACTCTCCGTTGCCGCGGGTTTATTCGTATAGCGAATGAATTGGCTTCGCCATGAATTGACCGCTAAGCGGTCATGAATTCTCGCTTCGCTCCATGAATTGCACCTGCGGTGCATTATGGATGATTTATCCATAATTCCTAATTCCTAATTCCTAATTCATAATTCATAATTCATAATTAAAGCGCGTAGCGTCTCAATAAATCGCTTGACAGGGTTTTATACGTGCGGGTATAATAAGACAGCCTAACCAAATAGGTATTTTTCATAATGACATTGATAAAGTGAGGATATAGACAATGAAAAGGACTTATCAACCGAAAAAGAGACACAGAAGTAAAGTGCACGGTTTCCGTGCCAGAATGGCGACCAAGGGCGGCAGGAACGTGCTTTCCAGAAGGCGCGCGAGAGGCAGAAAGCAGCTCTGCGCATAAGGATGCAGAAGAAGTATCGCCTGACCAGTTCGCGTAGTTTCGACTACGCATACAAGCACGGCGAGTCCTACGTTGACCGTTTTTTGGTCCTATACGTTATCAAGAGCAAATACCCCACGCCCAAAGTGGGCTTCTCCGTCGGGAAGAAAGTCGGCTGCAGCGTCGTACGCAATCGGACGAAGCGCAGACTGAAAGAAGCATTCAGAAGGGAGTTTGCCCGCGTGGAGAAAGGATATAATTACGTTGTGGTGGCACGCACGGCGAGTGCGGACCGCACCTATGACGAATTGCGCCGTTCCTTGCTCACCCTCCTCGAGGGGGCAGGCAAGCTGAAGGCGGAGACGGTGGGATGATGAGAGTATCGCAAGCGTTGATCTCTTTCTATAAGAAGAACGTGTCTTCCGGGCTGCCGGACAGATGCATCTACACGCCGTCTTGCTCGTCGTATACCTATCAAGCCATCGAGAAATACGGTGTTTTGCGCGGGTGTTTTATGGGACTGAAGCGTATCTTGCGGTGCAATCCGCTGGCAAAAGGCGGCTTCGATCCGGTCAAAGAGAATTACAGAGGGAAAGCCAAATGGTTACTTTAACGCAGTTTTTTGTTTCGAGTGCGCCGGAACTGACGAATTGGATCGGCTTGCTCGTTCACAAAATGTATGAAGGGATCGGGAACTTCGGTTGGACGGTCGTTCTTTTCACGATCGCGCTCAAGGTCCTCCTCTCTCCGCTCGACATTTGGCAGAAACGCACGATGATGAAGAACAATCGTGCGATGAAGATCATCAATCCCGAGCTCGAAAAGCTGAAAAAAGCATACGCCAAAGATCCTCAGACTCTGCAACAGAAACAGATGGAGCTGTATAAGAAGCACGGCTATTCGATGACGGGCGGCTGTTTGCCCGCGCTCATCACCATCGTCATCTTCTTCATCGTCTTCTCGGGGTTCAATGCCGCGGTGCGTTACGAGAATGAGTGTATCGTCTATAATCTGACGCAGACCTACGTCACCGTTTCCGCCGAGGAGGGCATCACCTCCGACGAGCTTGATGCGGCGATGGTCAAGGCATATACCGAGGAGAAAGAAGGCTGGCTGTGGATCGAGAACGTCTTCGTTTCCGATACGTATGCGAATCCCGTCCCCACCTTCGACAAGTTCGTCGGTAAAGGTCTCGGGCAGGTGGGCGCCACCCTCCCGGAAGAGACGCGCAGCCTGAATCTCAAGATGAGCTCTTACGACAATGGTTACGACGCGGTTTTGATGCCCGCGATGAATAGCTATAATAAGACGGGTTTTTTCGATATGAAGCACTGGAACGGCTATTTCATCCTGCCCATCATTTCCATCGCGCTCTCCATCGTCTCGGTGAAGATCACCAAGACCATGCAGCCGGAGATGCCCACACAGACCGATGAGAGCGGCAATCCCGTCAAGACGAGCCAAGGCATGATGAAGGCGATGAACTGGATGATGCCCGCGATGATGGG
>JAFTBD010000088.1 GCA_017455385.1 Clostridia bacterium | reverse complement strand
GTCGTTCGTCAGCCCCTCGAGCTCACCGAGACCGCGGCGAAATACGACATCGCGGTGAACGTCATCGGCGGCGGTCCCAGCGGACAGGCAGGCGCCATCCGTCACGGCATCGCTCGCGCGCTCGTCATCGCCGAGCCCGAGCTGAAAGCTCAGATCAAGGCGGCGGGCTTCCTGACCCGTGACCCGAGAATGAAGGAGAGAAAGAAGTACGGCCTCAAGAAGGCGCGTAAAGCTCCGCAGTTCAGCAAGCGTTAATCCGCGAACGAACAACAAAAAGAAGTCCTCTGCAGAATATTGCGGAGGACTTTTTCTATCTGTTTATGGGTTATCTCGGGAGTTTACTCTCTCGCTACGCCGCTGTCACGGGCGGCTTTCGCCACCGCTTTAGCAACGGCGGGACCGACGCGCGGATCGAAGGCACGGGGAAGGATGTAGTCTCTCGACAGTTCTTCGGGAGCGACGAGGGACGCAAGAGCTTCTGCGGCGGCGAGTTTCATCTCTTCATTGATCTCGCGGGCGCGGACGTCCAAGGCGCCGCGGAAGATGCCGGGGAAGGCGAGGACGTTATTGATCTGATTGGGGAAGTCGCTGCGTCCCGTTCCTACGACTGCGGCGCCGGATGCGAGAGCGAGGTCGGGCATGATCTCGGGCGTCGGATTCGCCATCGGGAAGATGATGGGATCTGCCGCCATGCTACGCACCATTTCGGGGGAGACGATGTTGCCCGCCGACACGCCGATGAAGAGGTCTGCGCCTTTCATTACGTCCGCGAGCGTGCCCGTGACGTGCGCGCGGTTGGTGACCTTCGCCATCTCCGCTTGCGCGGGGTTCAGCCAGTCGGCGCCTTCAATGATGACGCCTTTCTTGTCGCACATCGTGAGGTTCGTAAGACCGCGGGAGAGGAGGAGCTTCGCGATGGCGATCCCCGCGGAGCCTGCTCCGTTGATGACGGCTTTGACCTTGCCGATCTCCTTATGGACCGCTTTCAGCGCGTTCAATACCGCGGCGAGCACCACCACGGCGGTGCCGTGCTGATCGTCGTGAAAAACGGGGATGTCGCAACGCTCTTTCAATTTGCGTTCGATCTCGAAACAGCGGGGCGCGGCGATGTCCTCGAGGTTGATGCCGCCGAAACTCCCCGCGAGGAGCGCGACGGTATTCACGATCTCGTCCACGTCCTTACTGCGGATGCAGAGGGGGATGGCGTCCACACCGCCGAATGCCTTGAATAAAACGCATTTGCCTTCCATCACGGGCATGCCCGCTTCGGGACCGATGTCGCCGAGTCCGAGGACAGCCGTGCCGTCCGTCACGACGGCTACGAGGTTCCCTCTGCCGGTGAGGGCGTAGGACTTTTCGGGATCTTTTTCGATCTCCAAGCAAGCGGCGGCGACGCCCGGCGTGTAGGCGAGGGACAGGTCGTCACGATTCTCGATCTTCATCTTGGGGACGGTCTCGAGCTTTCCTTTCCATTCGTAGTGTTTTTTCAGGGATTCTTCGGAATAATTCATTTTTTACTCCTTTATACCATTTCTTCCGGCTTCACGAGTCGGTCGAATTCCTCGGCGGTCATAAAGCCCAGTTTGACGGCTTCTTCTTTGAGAGAAGTGCCGTTCTTATGCGCGGCTTTCGCGATCAGGGCGGCGTTGTCGTACCCGATATGCGGGGAGAGCGCCGTGACGAGCATCAGCGTGCGTGACAGGTTTCCTTTCATCTTCTCGCGGTCGGCTGTGAGCCCCGACAGACAATGCGCCGTAAAAGAGCGCACCGCGTCCGAGAGGAGCCTCACCGATTGCAGGAAATTATACGCGATGACGGGCATATAGACGTTGAGTTGGAAATTGCCCTGCGATGCCGCGACACCGATCGTGACGTCATTTCCCATCACCTGCACGGCGACCATCGTCAGCGCTTCGCATTGCGTCGGGTTCACCTTGCCGGGCATGATGGAAGATCCGGGCTCGTTCTCGGGAATGGTGATCTCGCCGAGTCCGCAACGGGGCCCCGAAGCTAAGAGTCGAATGTCGTTCGCGATCTTCATGAGGTCGGCGGCGAGCGCTTTCAATGCGCCGTGTGCGAAAGCGACGTCGTCCTTCGCGGAGAGGGCGTGGAATTTATTCGGTGCGGTGCGGAAAGGAACGCCCGTTTCCTTGGCGATCTCATCTGCTACCGCTTCGGCAAAGCCTTTCGGACAGTTCAGTCCCGTGCCGACGGCGGTGCCTCCGAGCGCCAGATCGAATAGCCCTTGCATCGAAGCGTCGATCGCGGCGAGCGAACGCTCTGTCATCGCTCTCCATCCGCTGATCTCCTGCGAGAAAGCGATGGGCACCGCGTCTTGCAGATGAGTGCGTCCCACCGTCACGATCCCTTCGTTCTCCCTCTCCAAACGAGAGAAAGCCTCGATCATTTCTTCGAGGGCGGGCACCAGTCTCTCTTTCAGAGAAAGGACGGCGGCGATATGCAGGGCGGTGGGGAAGGTGTCATTGGAACTCTGCGAGCGATTGACGTGGTCATTCGGGTGGAGAAGTTTCTCCCCCGCGATCTCGTTGCCGCGGTTCGCGATGACCTCGTTCAGGTTCATATTGGTCTGCGTGCCGCTCCCCGTCTGCCATACGGCGAGGGGGAAATTTCCTTCTAATTTCCCATCGAGTATCTCTTCGGCGACGCGGACGATGAGTGTCGCGCGTTTCTCGTCCAATAGACCGAGCGCACGGTTCGTCAAGGCACAAGCCTTTTTCACGATGGCGAAGGCGCGCAGGATCGGCAAGGGCATCTTCTCCTCGCCGATGTGGAAATTCTCGAAGCTGCGCTGCGTTTGCGCGCCCCAATAGCGGTCGGCGGGGACGGATACCTCGCCCATACTGTCCCGTTCGGTCCTGTATTTCATACGTTCTCCTTCGCGGAAAAAAGATTCCGCTTACGGAAAAAATTATAGTACGCACTATCGCTCATTGTCAAATGTACGTGTGCGCGCGATACGCTTCGCTCTAATTCGGAATGCGGAATTCGGAATGCGGAATTCGGAATGCGGAATTGAAACGCTACGCTTTAATTAGGAATTAGGAATTAAGGAAAGCCTGCGATGCAGGAATAAAAATCCCCCTCTCCCGACTTTGTCGGCAGACGATCCCCCTTTACAAAGGGTGAAAATGTGCTTCGCGCGCTGTGAAAAACCTGAAAAACGCACGTTCAATATCGTAGACGTGCCAATCTTGAACGCCTTGCTCTTTTCCCCTCTCATGGCTTTTGACCCTCGAAGCCGTGCTCCCCGTCATTCTTCGCGGCGCAGTTTGTAATCGTGTTGCACTTTCTTTAAGTAACTATGCGAGCGAATGCGAGCATAAGAATCCTATTAAAAGCGTTTTAAGGGGGAGGGGGCGCGACGCGTTAAGCAAGGCTGCTCGGATGCAGGCTTGTAGCCAAAGCGAGCGCAGAAGCTATGCTTCAAGCTATCGCAACGGGCTCCGTTGGGGTCCCCGAGAAATTGTTAAATTTCTTGGGGTGTTGGAGCCCCCACCTTCTTTTCGTTCTTTTCTTCAAAAGAAAAGGACACTCCCTGCGGAGCTACGCTTCAAGCTATCGCAACCCGAGCTCCGTTGGGTGCCTCTCTTATGGATATTCTTGGGGTTTCTGCCCCCTTCTTTTTGTGCTTTTCTTCAAAGAAACGGACAATTGCTGTTTGCCTTGCAAATCCACCTTGGTCGAGCCTTTGTCGCTCAAAGAAAAAGAGCCTTGACAGGCCCTTATTCTTCGATATCGGGATCGTTTTCTTTCGTCGGGGGATGATCCGGCGGGACTGCCGTCTCTTCCTGCGGTGGGGCAATGTCCTCCGCAGAGGAGACCGTATCTTCCGCGCTTTCCGCGTGCTCTCCTTCGGAGATCTGCGTTTCGGGCTCCGCGACCTCCGCGAGCTGCGCTTCCTTTTCTTTCTTCTTTTTGTCAAAGAGGATGAGAGAGATGCCGATCAAGATACAGGTCAGGTCGCGGATGCGGTAAATGAGCGCGCCCACGACGCCCACGCTCGCCTCGATATGGAGGAAGTCGAGCGCCATAATGAGACCGCCTTCACGGGTGCCCGCCTGCATGGGGATGATGAACATCAGGTTCCCGATGAGGGACGCCATCGTCAAGAGGACCACGCCGCCGAAGAAATTGATCTCCTGTCCGAGGAAGAGAAAAATGAGGTAATACTCGGCGCATTCCAGTAAGCGGGACAGGAATTGCAGGACGAAGACCGTCCAGAATCGCGCCCGCGTCGCGCGGAATGCCTTGATGTTCTCGTCGATCTCGATATAGCTTGCCTCGTTCTTCTCGTAGAACTTGGTCATCGGTTTCTTGAGGAAGGGGATCTTGGTCAGGAAGCGCATGAAAGGCTTGACGAAGCCGAGGCGCTTGCTGAGGAAGAATGCGAGGAGGATGCCCGCAGTCACCACGATGGTGATGACGGACAGCACGCCGAGCACCGAGCGCAAGGAGAATCCCATCGCGAGGAAGACGACCGAGCCTGTCAGCCACATCGCGACGTGTCCCATGATGTAGAAGAGGGAGAATGTCAGCGTGGAGGAGCTGGCTCGCTCGGTGGAGCAGTATTTCTTGAGCGCCATGATGCGGTAAGGCTCGCCGCCGACGAGACCCGCGGGGGTGACGCTATTCAGGGCGAAGCCGGACGTGCAGACCTTCAAGAGGGAGAAGAAGGGGATATTGTCTCCGTCACGCCCCAAAATGACATAGTAGCAGAGGGTGTGGATGATGTAGATGACGAGCCACAGCCCAAGAAGTCCGACGAAAAGAAGCAGGGTCTTGACGTTCCAAATGGAAGTCCAGTCGATGTGGGTGACGTCCGACTGCCAAACCATGATGCCGAGCCCGATGAGTCCGATGATGAAGAAAATAAGGCGATAGCGAAATTTCATGATCAATCTTCCGTTGTCTCCGTTTGAGGAGCCTCATCCGCGGCGGGAGTTTCGACCTCATCCGCAGGGGCGGGGAACTCGAATGAGCAGTTTTCAACGACCGAACGCGACAATTTCTCGTACTTGACGATGATGACGATCCGCGCGATCTCAAGTGCGATGATCGCGAAGGGGAAGAGCCATACTTCCGCGTGACCCGGAAGGAAAACGAGGATGAAGAGCACGATGGTGCGCAGGTTGCAGGTGAGGAGATTGGTGAAAGGGACGTACTTGCGGCTCTTCAGGGCGAAAGCGTCGCTGACCGAGGGACTGATGCCGCCCGCTTCTTCGATCTTGGCGAGGAGCTTTTGCGTTTGGGGCGCTTCTTTCTCTTGCGACCTTGTGTAGGAGAGATACATTTTCAAGCGGAATGCCTCGAAAGAGCCCTTCTTTGCCGAGGCGATCTCCTCTTTCACTTTCGAGGAACGGGAGAGCTCGCTGTGGTAACCGAGCATATACATATGCAGGTTCTTATAGTAGTCCACGGTGCGGGAC
>JAFTBD010000087.1 GCA_017455385.1 Clostridia bacterium | reverse complement strand
CGTGTCCTGTTCGAGGCGCAACTCGGCGCGCTCCGCGACCTTGATTTCGGCATCTATCCTTACACGACTTCCTCGACCACCCTCGCGGCGTACGCGCCGATCGGCGCGGGGCTTCCCTCAATGCGTCCCGAACGGGTGATCGGCGTGATAAAAGCATATTCCACTTGCGTAGGCGAAGGTCCCTTCGTCTGCGAATGGTTCGGAGCGGACGCGGACAAGCTGCGCGAAGCGGGCGGAGAATACGGCGCCAAGACCGGTCGCCCTCGCAGGGTAGGTCCCTTGGACCTCGTCGCCACCCGTTACGGCGTGGAGCAGCAGGGCGCCACCGAGATCGCTCTCACCAAACTGGACGTTCTGAGTTATATGGACGAGATCCCCGTCGTGACGGCGTACGAGGTGGATGGGAAAACGACGAAAGACTTTCCGTTCCCGTCTGTTCTTGACGAAGCGAAGCCCGTCACCGAGTACCTGAAAGGGTGGAGAACCGACGTGTCCAAGGCGCGCAAGTGGGAGGATCTCCCCAAAGAGGCGCAGGACTACGTCCTCTATATCGAGAAAGAAGTCGGATGCTTCATCTCCTACGTTTCGGTCGGACCCGAGCGTGAGAGCGTGGTCATCCGCACGAAGAAATAAATGATCCCCGCAAAGGAGAAAAAGATGAAAGACAGATACGAAAGCCCCTTTACCGCACGCTATTCTTCCGAAGAAATGACGAAGCTATTCTCCGCCGACACCCGTTACGTGACTTGGCGGAAGCTGTGGCTCGCCCTCGCGAAAGCGGAGAAAGCCCTCGGACTCAATATCACCGACGCGCAGATCGCGGAGATGGAGGCGCACGTCGCCGACATTGATTACGAAGTCGTGGCGGCGCGGGAGAAGGAAGTCAAGCACGACGTGATGGCGCATCTCTATGCGTTCGGAAAGGCGGCTCCCTCTGCGGCGGGCATCATGCACCTCGGCGCGACGAGCTGTTACGTCACGGATAATGCGGATATCGTCATTTACGATAAAGCGATGGACCTCCTCCAGAAGGAACTCCTGACCGTGATCAAAGCCTTGTGGAAATTCGCCGACACCTACAAGTCGCTCCCCACGCTCGGTTATACGCATTATCAACCGGCGCAACTCGTAACGGTCGGGAAGCGTGCTTGTTTGTGGATACAGGATTTCATATCGGATATCATTGACCTCGGACACGCGCAGACCTACACGGAGTTCCTCGGTTGCCGCGGTACGACGGGCACCGAAGCGAGTTTTATGGAGCTCTTCGAGGGTGACGAGGATAAGATCGACGTCATGAATAAGATGATCGCGAATACCTTCGGCTTTACAGAATGCGTCGAGGTGTGCGGACAGACCTATCCCCGCAAAATCGATTCCCGTATCTTGAAAGCGCTTTCGGGCATAGCGGAGAGCGCGGCGAAGTTCGCCACCGATATAAGGCTCCTGCAACACGACGGGGAAGTGATGGAGGGCTTCGGCGAGAAGCAGGTCGGTTCTTCCGCGATGGCGTATAAGAGCAATCCGATGCACGCGGAGCGTATCTGCGCGCTTACCCGCTACTTGATGACGGACGTAATGAACGGCACGCTCACCGCCTCTTCCCAATGGTTTGAGCGCACCCTCGACGACAGCGCCAACCGCCGTATCGCTATGTGCGAAGGTTTCCTCGCGGCAGACGCTATCTTGCGCCTTGTTGCGGACCTCGCGGCGGGACTCGTCGTGAATGAGAAAGTCATCGAAAAAAGGGTGAAAGAGTATCTCCCCTTTATCGCCACGGAGAATCTCCTTATGGAAGGGGTGAAGCGCGGCGGGAACAGACAGGAACTGCACGAGATCATCCGTCAGGCGTCCGTGCGGGCGAAAAAAGCGATCGCACAGGGCGAAACGCCCGATTTGCTTGCCGATCTTGCGGCAAGTTCCGCCTTCGGGATGAGCAGGGAAGAGATGGAGAAATTGCTCGATCCCGCGCTGTATACGGGCAGGGCGGCAAAGCAGGCGGCGGACTATCTCATAACGATTAAATCATTTGCGGACGACGGGGAGACCCCCGCGAAAATCGAAATTTGAGGCGGAATTATGGATACGATATTGGTACTGGATTTCGGCGGACAATACGATATGCTGATCGCGCGGCGCGTCAGAGAGAAGCACGTCTACGCGGAGGTCGTGAATTACGATAAGATCACGGCGGCGGAGATCAAGGCGCGCGGCTATAAGGGCATCATCTTTACGGGCGGACCGAATAGCGTCTACGAGGCGGGCTCTCCGACCTTCTCGGCAGACGTTCTTTCGCTCGGCATCCCCGTCCTCGGCATTTGCTACGGGATGCAACTGATGAGTTATCTCGCGGGTGGAACCGTCGAGAACGCGGCGGAAGGGGAATACGGCAAGGTGGAGATCACCGCCGGTGCTTCGCCCCTCTTTAATGGCGTTCCCGCGAAGAGCATCGCTTGGATGAGCCACCGCGATTTCGTGTCAAGAGTCCCCGAAGGGTTCAAAGTTATCGCCACGACGGATAAGTGCCCCACGGCTGCCGTCGCCTCCGAGGAGAAGAAACTCTACGGCGTGCAGTTCCATCCCGAAGTCACCCATACTGCCTTTGGCAACAAGATGCTTGAGAACTTCATTTTCGAGATTTGCGCCTGTAAGGCGGACTGGAATATGGAGAGCTTTATCGACGAGTCCGTCGCGAAGTACCGCGCCAAGTGCGCGGGCAAGAAGGTGCTCCTCGCGCTTTCGGGCGGCGTGGACAGCTCGGTGGCGGCGGCTCTCATGCACCGTGCGGTCGGGGACGATCTGACCTGCGTTTTCGTGGATCACGGACTCCTCCGCAAAGGCGAGGGCGACCTCGTCGAGAATACATTCAAACACAAGTTCGGCATGAATCTCATCCGCGTGGATGCGGAAGAGCGGTTCCTTAAAAAACTTGCGGGCGTCACCGAACCCGAGAAAAAGAGAAAGATCATCGGCGAAGAGTTTATTCGCGTATTCGAGGAGCAGGGACGTATCCTCGGCAAGGTGAACTATCTCTGCCAAGGCACCATCTATCCCGACGTCATCGAGAGCGGGAAGGGGGATGCGAGCACCATCAAGAGCCATCACAACGTCGGCGGACTCCCGTCCGTCATCGACTTCGAGGAGATCGTGGAGCCCCTACGCGACCTATTTAAGGACGAAGTGCGCGAGGTTGGGCTGAAACTCGGCTTACCGCCCGACCTCGTATGGCGACAGCCGTTCCCCGGTCCGGGACTTGCCGTCAGGATCATCGGCGAGATCACGAAGGAGAAAGCGGACCTCTTACGCGAAGCGGACGCCATCTTCCGAGAGGAGATCGCCGCGGCAATGAAGACTCCCCCCAATCAATACTTCGCGGTGCTGACCGACACGAGGAGCGTAGGCGTGATGGGGGACGCGAGGAGTTACGGCTACGTGCTTGCACTCCGCGCGGTCACGACGGACGACTTCATGACGGCGGATTGGACGAGGATCCCCTTCGAGGTGATAGAAAGGGCGAGCAATCGCATCACGTCGGAGGTCAGAGGGATCAACAGAGTTGTTTATGACGTTACGAGCAAGCCGCCCGCAACGGTGGAGTGGGAATGACCCACAAGGAAGGTGAATTATGAAATACATATTCGTTACAGGCGGTGTGGTATCGGGTCTCGGCAAAGGCATCGTGGCGGCGTCTCTCGGCAGGCTCTTGAAGCTGAGAGGGCTCAAGGTCGCGGCGCAGAAGCTCGACCCCTATATGAACGTTGACCCCGGCACGATGAGTCCCTATCAGCATGGCGAAGTCTTCGTCACCGAGGACGGCGCGGAGACCGATCTCGACCTCGGACACTACGAGCGTTTTATCGACGAGAACCTCACGAAATATTCCAACCTGACCTCGGGCAAGGTGTACTGGAACGTTCTCAATAAGGAGAGGAACGGCGAATATCTCGGCGAAACGGTGCAGATCATTCCGCACGTCACGAACGAGATCAAAGCCTTCATCAAGAAGAATGCGGAAGTCACCGAAGCGGACATCCTGATCACCGAGATCGGCGGCACCATCGGCGATATCGAAAGCCAGCCCTTCCTCGAGGCGATCCGTCAATTGTCGCTCGAAGTCGGCAGAAGGAACTGCCTCTTTATCCACGTTTGTCTTGTCCCGTATATCTCGGGCTCGGACGAATTCAAGTCCAAACCCACGCAACACTCGGTCAAGGAGCTCCAAGCGATGGGCATCCACCCGGATATCATCGTCGCGCGTTCGGATAAGGACGTCGGCAAGGAGATCCGCAAGAAGATCAGTATGTTCTGCAACGTTGCGGAGGATTGCGTGATCTCAAATACGACCCTCGACTGTCTGTACGAAGTGCCCATTATGTTACACAACGAAGGGATGGACGAGGTCGCTCTGCGCGAGCTCGGACTCTCTATGCCTAAGGCGGATATGCGCGATTGGCAGAGCATGGTGGATTCGGTGCGCGAGAGAAAGGGCGAAGTGCAGATCGCTTTGGTCGGCAAATACGTCAAACTGCACGACTCCTACCTCTCCATCGTGGAAGCCTTGAACCACGCGAGTTTCGTGGTGGGGAAGAAGGTCAAGATCAAGTGGGTGGAGAGCGATAAACTCACCGACGAGAACGCCGCGGAAGTTTTCAAGGATTGCTCCGGCATCCTCGTCCCCGGCGGCTTCGGCGACAGGGGCATCGAGGGGATGATCACCGCTTGTAAATATGCGCGTGAACACAAACTGCCTTACTTCGGCATCTGCCTCGGTATGCAGATCTGCGTCATTGAATATGCCCGTCACGTCCTCGGCTACCAGGACGCCAACAGCCGCGAATTCAACGAGAAGAGCACCCATCTCGTCATCGACCTGATGCCCGATCAGCACGAAGTCATCAAGGGCGGCACGATGCGTCTCGGCGCTTATCCCTGCAAGATAAAGCCCGGCACCACGATGCATTCTTGCTACGGCGAGGACCTCATCAAGGAGCGCCATCGCCATCGTTACGAATTCAATAACGAATACAAAGAGGAATTTGAAAAGGGCGGTCTGACCCTCAGCGGCACGTCGCCGTCTGGACATCTCGTGGAGACGGTGGAACTCACCGATCGCGACGTCTCCGTCGGCGTCCAGTTCCATCCCGAATTCAAGTCCCGCCCGAATAAGCCGCATCCGCTCTTTGTGAAATTCGTCGATGCGGCGACCAAGGCAGGCAAATAAGCCTATCGTCTGAGGCGAGATCATGTCGGAACGAGCCAATAAAAAGATCATAACGGAGTTCGGGAAAGAATG
>JAFTBD010000086.1 GCA_017455385.1 Clostridia bacterium | reverse complement strand
GGGGAATTGCGCCCCGCCCTAAAATGTATCTATCCACAATATACCGCGCCTGCCTCACGCTGTCAACGAAAAGAAAGCACTTTCGGGAAAATTTCCACGACACGACGTAGCGAAAGTGAAATCTTCTTGCGTCTTTTACGGTTATTCTGTATAATCGAGATATGGAATATATCTCGAAAAGCGCGGAAGAAACGCTGGATATCGCTGCGGCATTCACGGCGAGGCTCGTCGGAGGGGACGTCGTGCTCCTTCACGGAGATCTCGGTGCGGGGAAGACCACCTTCACGAAAGGGATCGCGCGTGCTCTCGGCGTCAAAGACGTCGTCACGTCCCCGACTTTCACCATCGTGAAAGAGTATGAGGGGGATCGTCTTCGCCTGTTCCATATGGATATGTACCGCTTGACGGGCGACATCACCGAGCTCGGGCTCGAGGAATATTTCGAGCGCAAGGACGGCGTCACCGTCATCGAGTGGTGTGCGGTGGACGGCTTTTTCGGGCGCGTTTATAACGTCTATCTCTCGTATGAGGGTGAGAATAGGTGCATCGTCATCGAGGAGTAGTATGAGAGGATTGATCGTAGACACAACGGTAAAAAGGGCATACGCCGCGGCGTTCGACGGGGAGAAAACTTCCGTCGTCTATCTTGCCGAGGGCGTCTCCACCGCCTCCGCTTTGATCCCCGCCGTTCGCGCCGCGCTCGCTGAGCTCGGTCTCCGCAACGAGGAATTGGACGGCGTTTCCGCCGTAGTGGGTCCGGGGTCGTTTACGGGTATTCGCATCGGCGTCAGCTTTATCAACGCGTTTGCTTTCGCACTCTCTGTCCCGCGGTTCCGTATCACCGCCTTCGACGTTATGCGCGCGGTGAAAGAAGGTGCGCCTGCCTATGGCGTAGATGCGGGACACGACAGCTATTACGCCGAATTTTCGACGGACGAGGGTTATTCGGATCGAAATGCCGCGAGCGCCGAGATGCCGCAAGGCACCTTCTATCAAGAGGACGTCGCCGCCGATCTTCCGCGAGGGGCGATCACGGTCCTCATGCGTGCCATCGACCAACACGTGTATTCTCTCTGCGCGCCGTCTTATCTCACCGATCTCTTGACGCCGTATTATATGCGTAAGTCGCAGGCGGAGAGGATGAAGGAGCAGCATGACTGACTACGTAGTGCGCGAAGCTACGGACGCGGATGCGCCCCACATCGCCTCTATTGAGGCGTTGTCTTTCAAATCCCCTTGGACGCAGGAGATGATCCTCTCGGAGATGAGAGAGCCGCTTGCTTCGTTTTACGTCGCCGTTTCCGGTGATACGGTCATCGGCTATTACGGTTTTTTACACATTTCAGACGAGCTGCATATATTGAATGTGGCGGTCCATCCCGACTTTCGCGGGAAAGGCGTGGGTATGTCTATGATGACACACCTCAAAGAACGAGCTGCTTCTCTGTCGGCGCGGGCGATCACGCTCGAAGTCAGAGAGAGCAATCTCGTCGCGAAACGCCTATACGAGCGCGTCGGTTTCGTCCTTGCGGGCACGAGACCTCATTACTATATGGATAAAGAAAACGCGCTCATTTATTGGTTAGAGCTCTAAGGAGGTCCCCATCAACTATCTTCAATACGGAGCGGGCGCCCATCTCGTGTTTTTGCATGGATGGGGCGGCAGTATCGTATCTTTTCGCGCGCTTGCGGATCGGCTCGCCTCTGAGTTCACCGTGACGCTCATCGACCTGTACGGTTTCGGAGACACCCCTCATCCCGACCATCCTTTGACCCTCTCGGACTATGCGGCAGGGGTGGAGGCTCTTTTTGCGGAAAAGGGGATCGAGGACGCCATCCTCATCGGTCATTCTTTCGGCGGACGTGTGGCGATGCGCCTTGCCGCGAGTTCTTCCCGTGTGCGCGCTCTCGTCCTCATCGACAGCGCAGGCGTCCCGCCGCGCCGCAGTCTGCGATATTATCGGCAGGTATGCGCCTATAAGATCGCGCGGAAGCTCGGTCGCACGCCGAAAAATGCGGGGAGCGCGGATTATAAGGCGCTTTCGGGCGCGATGCGGCGAACCTTCGTGAACGTCGTGAATGACGACAACCTCTCGGACGCGAGAGGCATATCACTGCCGACTTTGCTCCTATGGGGCGAGAAGGATAGGGATACGCCGCTCTATAT
>JAFTBD010000014.1 GCA_017455385.1 Clostridia bacterium | reverse complement strand
GAATAGGGATGAATTGACCTAACGGTCATGAATTGGTTTTCGCCATGAATTGCGCCTTCGGCGCATGAATTGCACGCTTAGCGTGCATTATGGATATATTTATCCGCAATGACGGCTCTGCCGTCGATTCACGGAGCGCTCTGCTCGAGAATTCACGACCGCAACTGCGGTCAATTCATGCACGAAGTGCAATTCACTGCGTAAGCAAAACGTGTCGAGGGATCTCAACCGCTTTTCTATATAGGAATACCTGAATGACAGCGGAGAGTGGTGCAGAGGCAAGCGCTCTCCGAGGAGGCGGGTCTGAGCGTACTCTTTGTACGTGATGCCCGATGACGCAGGAAGTAGCGCAGCATATGCGCCGCTATACGCTGTCATCTCGCGTTCAAACGATTTTATGCACCAGCGGCGGCGCCTCAACGGGGACGTCCGAGAAGACCATACAGCCGCGAAGGCGGGCGATGACGTCTTCCGACGGAGGCTCTATGCCGTAGAGCGCGAAAAGAATATTCCCGTCCCGCACGTGGTCGCCGACTTTTCGCGGGGCGTATATGCCGTATCCGCCCTGTTTCTCCGCGTCGCGCGCGGCGAAGCCGAGCGTCACGCAGTCGATATGCGAGAGATAGCCGCCCCGTTCCGCACGGATCTCGGCGAGGGGCGAACTTCTGTATTTTGCGCGGATATTTCCGTCAAAAAGCGACAATTCTCCGCCCTGCGCGGAGACCATCTCCATTAGTTTCGTTTTCGCGCGTCCGCTCTTCACCGCGTCTCGCGCTTCTCCTTCCGCCGCCTCGACGGAGATACCCTTCGCAAGGGCGATGATCCGCGATGCGAGCACCATCGAGAGCTCATACAGTCTGCTCTCCTTGCCATCCAACACGTCAAGGGCGTCCGACACTTCGAGGACGCCGCCTACGTAGTCGCCGAGGGGCGAATCCATATCGCTGATGACAGCCGCCGCCTTCTTTCCCGAGGAAACGAGGATCTTCACCATGAGTTCGGCGAGGCGAATGCTGTCCTCCACCGTCTCCATGAAAGCGCCGCTCCCCGTCTTGACGTCGAGGGCGAATACGTCCGCTCCGCTCGCGAGCTTCTTGGAGATCACCGACGACGCGATGAGAGGCAGGCTCTTCACGGTATTCGTCTCGTCGCGGAGCTTATACATCGCCTTGTCGGCGGGCACGAGCTCCTTTGACTGTGCGATGACCGCGACGCCCGTTTTCTCCACGATAGCTTCCGCTTCTGCGATGGTCATCTCGGTGCGGAGCCCTTTGAAAAGTTCCAGTTTGTCGATGGTGCCGCCCGTGTGCCCGAGTTTCCTGCCGCTCATTTTGAGAAAGGGAATGCCCGTGGACGCCACGACGGGCGCGACGATGAGGGTGGTGCTGTCCGCGAGACCGCCCGTGCTGTGTTTATCCGCATAAGGATAGCCGCGCGGAGTGAAGGTCAGGCGGTCGCCCGACTCGAGCATCACTTGCGTCAGCCATATCGTCGCCTGTTCGGAGAGCCCTTTCGCGCATACCGCACGGAGAAACGACGTCATCTCTTCCCGAGAGACGACGCCGGAGAGGTAGCCCTCCACCGTTTCTTTCAGTTCCGCCCTGTCGAGGTCTGCCCCCGCGAGGACTTTCTCGATAACGTCCGCGATCATCTCTTATTCTTTCTCGTCGCCGTCGGAGGCGCCGTTCTCGCCCTCCGCACTCATTTGGAAAGGATCCGTGCTTTCGGCGTTCGTCACGACCGGCTGCGGACCTCTCAGTTCCTCATAGAAATGCGCATGCGCGACGGAGTGATACACCGATACCCACAGGATACCGACGCCGAAGCAGAGCGCGCCCACGATGTACCAACCGATAAAGCTGAGGTCCAAAAGGAACAATTTCCCTTTATGTCCTCTCATCATCTCCTGACTGCGGTCGAGGCAATAGCGCCAATCTTTATTGTCGGAATCCTGCTGAATGTAAAAAGCCATCGAATAGGCGTACGCCTTGATGATGCCGGGGATGATGAGGAGCAAGCTCCACAGCGCGATGAAGACCGTACGCAAAAGTCCCAAAACGACGCTCTCGGTCAGCGCCTCGCTGTAGCCGATGAACAGATCTTTGATGTCCGCCTTCTTCGTTTTGCGCACGACGCCCAAGAAAATGCGCGCGATGCCGTATTCCATCGGACCCTCTATCAAGATGGACAAAACGAAAAAGATCGTGCCGACGCTGGCGATAAGGGCGATATTCCTGCCCGAGATCAACTCGCCGATACTCCCGGGGAGCCCCACGATCACCCCGAATATCACGGTGATGATAACGAGCGTGATCCAAGTGCTGCCGAACAAACTGTGCTCCAATGTGTCGCGAGCCTTGGAGCGGATGTCGTAATTGCTTATCATATAGCCCTCCTTCTTGTGCCGTCGCACGAAATTGCCCACACTTCCCTATTGAATAGGGAAATGCTCGTATGTATTGTATAATTTTCGCCGCTTTTTGTCAATGGATCCTTGAAATGCGCGCCCGTAAAATGCTATACTGTTCTTCGGCGGGATATGCCGCCTGTGAGGGAAAATATGTCGATCGAAGGGAAGAAAAATCGGATAGCCGTGGCGACCTTTCTCGCCGTATTCGCGGGGATACTCCTCGTCGCCACCTTTTACGACCTCGAGATAGATCGTCTGATGACACGCTGCTCCCTCGCCGCAGGCGAGTATTACACCACGAACGTCTACGCGAATTTCTTCGAGGCGATGGGGATGCTCCCCCGTTACGTCCTGCCCGCGATGGTGGGGATCATCGCGATGTGGGGATTCTATCGCACCACCTTCCCGAAAGCGCTCCGCATCATCCTCTTCCTAGCGGGATTCGCATATGCGGTGTACGCGCTGGCGGGCGCCTTCCGCGATATGATCGAATACCCCCTCTCGCACATCGTCGCCACCTACGACCTGCATGCCGAGAAGTCCCTATATTACCCCTTGAAACCCTATTTCTACGTCGTGGAATATTTCTGCTCCTTCCTCACCGTCACCCTCGCCGCATTCCTGACGAGAAAGGTCAAATACGAGACCTGGTGCAAGCTCCTCGTCTTCGCCGTGGCGGTGGTCATCGTGCGCATTCTGACGAGCGAAACGATCGGCGGACTGAAAAGTTTCGTGGATCGTCCCCGTTTCCGTTCGATGAACAGCGACCTCGGGGTGAGCGTCGGCGGATTCGACCTATACACCCGTTGGTATCAAGTGACGGACAATGCCGACGTGCTGAGGGGGACGGGGCTCATAGAGTATAAAGACGCTTTTCGCTCTTTCCCCAGCGGGCACACGAGCAATGCGGGAATGTCCTACTGCCTCATCATGCTCATCCCCTGTCTGGACATCAAGGATCGCCGCGTCAAGGCAGCCCTCTGGATCGGTCCCATCGTCTGGACGGGCATGACCGCCATCGGCAGGATGGTCGCGGGCGCCCACTTCCTCAGCGACGTGCTCGTCGGCGGCACCTTCGCCTTCGTCTATATGATCCTCGTCCGCGAGATCTTGATCCTCCGCGGGAAGAACGTGAAAGCGATGTTCGGCGCCTGACGGTGCTTGATATGCCATTCGGGCTTGATATACCGCTTGCGCGGTTTGATAGATCGGTTGAGATCCCTCGACACGTTTTGCTTACGCAGTGAATTGCACTTCGTGCGTGAATTGACCGCAGGTGCGGTCGTGAATTCTCGAGCAGAGCGCTCCGTGAATCGACGGCAGAGCCGTCATTGCGGATGAATATATCCATAATGCACGCTAAGCGTGCAATTCATGCGCCGAAGGCGCAATTCATGGCGAAAACCAATTCATGACCGTTAGGTCAATTCATCCCTATTCCGAATTCCGCATTCCGCATTAGAGCATAGCGTTTCAATTCCGCATTCCGCATTAAAAAAAGCGGCACCCGCCGCTTTTTTTACTTATTCCCCGTTGATCCGAAGCCGCCTGCGCCGCGGTCGGTGTCGGAGAGGATGTCCGTTTCGGTGAATTCCGCCGTGAGGTAGGGGGTGAGGACGATCTGCGCGATGCGTTCGCCTGCCGCTATCTCGCGGTCTTCGGCGCCGTGATTGTGGAGCGCCACCATGATCTCGCCGCGATAATCCGAGTCGATGACGCCCACCTTATTGGCGGGGGCGAGGCCCTTCTTGGTGGCGAGCCCGCTACGCGCGTACACGAGCCCGACGTAACCCTTCGGGATCTCCATCGAGATGCCGGTATGGATGAGGACGGTCGCGCCCGCTTTGATGAGAGCGCCGTCCAGGGCGTAGAGGTCTGCGCCCGCAGCGTCTGCGCTTCCGTAGGTGGGAAGAGTGGCTCTCGGGTCTGTCTTGCAAACGTTCACTTTCATAATGACTCCTTTTCTCCGAAGAGAGTGGTTTTGATGAGGTCTTTGAGGGCGTCGAGGTTCTCGCCGAATTTCGCGCTGACATAGAGTTTGCCGTCCTCGCGCGTGGCTTTATCCGCCTTGTTGTATACGGTGATCATCGGGACGTTCTCCGCGCCGATCTCGCGGACGACTTCCTCCACCGTGCGGATCTGCTCCGCCATCTCGGGAGAAGACGCGTCCACGACGTGGATGAGAAGGTCTGCATAACGCACCTCGTCGAGGGTGGATTTGAATGCTTCCACGAAGGTATGCGGCAGGTTGCGGATGAAGCCGACCGTGTCCGTCATCACGTAGGTGCCTGCGGCCGTCCAGACGCTGCGGCTGACGCTGTCCAACGTGGCGAAGAGCTTATTCTCCGCATAGAGGTCGGAGCGCGTGACCGCGTTGATGTGGTGCTCTTGCCCGCATTGGTGTAGCCGAGGAGGGTGACGCTCTTCACGCCCGACTGCTTCCTTTTCTTGCGTCTGACGTCCCGCCCCGCTTCCAAAGCTTTCAGCTTCTCGGTGATCTCCGCGATGCGCTTCCTGATATGGCGCCTGTCCGTCTCCAGCTTGGTCTCACCGCCGCCGCCCATGGCGTGCAGTCCGCCGCGCTGGCGGCTCATCGCCTCGCCCTGTCCGACGAGAAGCGGCAGGGTGTATTTCAGCCGCGCGAGCTCCACTTGGAGCCTGCCCTCCGCCGTGGTGGCGTGGCGCTTGAATATCTCCAAAATAAGGTTTCCCCTGTCGATGACGGTGCGCCCGAGGCGCTCGGTCAGAGCGGCGTGCTGGACGGCGGTCAATGCCGCGTCGAATATCACGATGCCTGTGTCTTTGACCTGCGCTTCCATTGCGATCTCGTCCACCTTGCCGCTACCGACATAGAAGGTGGAGTCCACCGTCGTTCGTTTCTGCTCCACCTGCCCGACAGGCTGCAAATTCGCCGTTTCGGCGAGCCTTTTCAGTTCGTAGAGAGAGGCGGCGTCACCGAGCCCGACGAGGAGACAACGGTCGTTGACCTTCACCGTCTCGTCGCTACCGCGTTTCTGCCCGACCTTGTCATGCTCGAGGATCTTCTCAAGCAGAGCGGCGTGGTCCAATGCGTCGAGATCGACGTCCACGAGAAGGACGCCCTTCCCGCCGAGATATGCCACCTGCATCTTCTTGGCGCCCGCCTTGGAGACGCCCACCGCCGCGATGCAGTCGTATCTGAGCTCTTTGAGCGCGGAAATGTCCGCATCGGAGAGCCGAGCGACGCCATTCGGATGGGTGTGGATGACGCGGATCTTGTTGCTGGATCCCTCCCCGCGGCGCTTGCCCATATTCATCGCCTCTACCTTCACGGACGTGCCGACGCAGAATGCCTCCACCCTGCCCGAGCGCCCGATATAGACCGAGAGTTCCTTTCCCGTCTCCTGCGTGAAGCGGCAGAGGATCTCGAGCGTCTCGTCCGCGACGAACGCCGTCTTGTCCGTATATCCGACGTGTTTCTCGAGCATCCAGAGCGTAGCGCGCTTGATGCCGGCGGTATTTCCGTAGATCATATCCATATTATAAATCTTTCGTGTCAAGATATCAAGATATTGTATTGTCTGTTTCAAATCGCCAAGCAAAATGCATTGCACTTCGTGCATGAATTGACTGCATTCGCAGTCGTGAATACTCGCGTTCCATGCCGCTCCGCGAATTGACGGCTATGCCGTCATTATGGATATGTTATCCGCAATGCACGTTAAGCGTGCAAATTCATGCGCCGTCGGCGCAATTCATGGCGAAGCCGATTCATGACAGTTCGGTCAATTCATCGTTATTCGGCATACTTTACGTTTCTCGAACATAATCTCTACTGATTGATTTTTGATTACAGGAGAATGGTATGAAAAAGTTTTTTATCACAGGGATATCGGTTTTGCTCTTATTGGCGCTCTTTGCTTTCGCCTCTTGCAAGAAGGCAGACGGAGGGAATGCGGACGAACTCGTCGGACTGCAAAAGAACGTCAGCAGTTATCACGACGCCGTATACGTGGGCGGGAACGAAGATTTCACCGCGCACTTCGTGACGGGCGCCGCGGAGAAGCTCATCGTCGCTGACGGCAAGGTGGGTGACCTCGAGCGCTTCGCCACCCTGACGGTGACGCCTCTCTCTGCTTCTCTCTTCAATAATACCTATACCTACACTCTCGTGGGCGAAACGGGCGAAGTGAGCGGCGAACTCAAAAAGGACGTCATCGGCGCCACCTTCTCGGCGGAAGCGGAGGGCGTGGCGGAGATCGGGAAGATCACCGCCGTACGCGTCGTGTCGGAAGGGATCCTCACGAGCGAAGTGCCCCTCGCGGATAAGCTCGAGGGCGCGCTGGGGTGGAAAGACGTCCTGAAAATATCGGAAGAAGAGCTCGCCGCGCAGATAACCGCCGAGAGCGATACGGGCGAACTGCCGCGCGAGATATACGTAAAACTCGTGAATGCGATGCCCGACGAGGACGCGCCGTACTACTATTACGTGTCTTTTATCAAGTCGCCCGCCGAATACTGGGCGCTCCTCCTCGACCCCGTGAAGGGCGAAGTCATCAGCAAGAAAGTCTGAATGAATGAAACGCCTCCTACCTGCGCATAATAGCATCGTGCGCGGTCACCCCGCGGCAAAAGGAGGATAAAATGATAACGTTAATAGCACTCATCATCACGATCATCGGTGCGGTCAACTGGCTTACGATCGGAATATTCGGATTCAATCTCGTGACCTGGATGACCTTCGGCAGCGAGATCGCGGCAAGGATCATCTACTGTCTCGTCGGTGTGGCGGGCGCCTGGCTCATCTACTTCAT
>JAFTBD010000085.1 GCA_017455385.1 Clostridia bacterium | reverse complement strand
GGCACCCTCAAGGTTCTTGCCTCTCTCGGCATCAAATACATCGAAGCGGCGCGCATCAATTTCGACGATGAGGACATCAAGGCGTTCAAGAGGGCGAAAGAGGACTTCGGCATCGAGGTCGTCTCCGCGCAGATCAAGCCGAATATCCTCCACGACGAATTCGACAAGTGTCTGAAATTCCTCCGAGAGACCGATTGCAAGACTGCCATCATCTCCGTCTTGCCGACAAAGAATATCGTCGGTACGGACGCGGAGCTCGTCGAGTTCTGCAAGTGGGCGAGCGAGCTTGCGAAGAAGTATAAGGCGGAGGGTATCCAACTGTGCTACCATCACCATGACTTCGAGTTCATTCGCAGCGGCAAGGGCACCCGTTTCGATATCATCGTCGAGAATATGAGCGAGGATATGAATTTTATCATCGACACCTATTGGACGACCAAGGCGGGCATTAACGTCGAGAAGATGCTCGAGCGTCTCAGCGGCAGAGTGCGCGGCGTGCACCTCCGCGACTATGCTTTGTATAGGAAATTCATCGGCAGGAACCCCGCGAATTACGCCCTCGGAGACGGTGTCATCGACTTCAATTGGATCATCGAAGCGGCGAAAGCAAACGGTGTGGATTACGGCGCCATCGAGCAGAATACCAAGCATCCTTACAGCGAGATCGCGAAGAGCGTGAAACACGTACAAGATATCGGCTATGCCGAGGACCTGAAATAATATGAGTATCGAACTGGCGAAAAAACTTGCGGATTATATCGTGAAGACGATGGACCCCGCCATGCGATGGACGTGGGGGCAGGGCATCATGGGCGCGGCTCTCGACGACCTCGACTATTATCTCGGCACGGAGAATTATCAGCCGTTTTTGAAGGCGTTCTGCGATCATTACGTCGAGCATGAGCCGACGGTGGCTTCCGCGGATACGGCGGCGCCCGGTCTCATTACTTTCGCCGTACAGTATCGCACGGGGGAGGAGAAATATAAGGCGCTCACCGATAAAGTGCTGGATTATATCCGCAACGAGCCGCGTATCTATAAGGACGCGGTCAATCATCTCGGCAATGCTCTCGTCGGCAAGTTCTATCCCAAGTCCATTTGGGTGGACAGTCTGATGATGTTCAGCGTTTTCCCCGCCCGCTATGCGGCGAAGATGGGGGACGCGGAGCTTCTGGACGTCGCGGCGAAACAGCCCGCGCTCTATGCGGATTGCATGATGGATCCCAATGACCACCTGTGGTATCACAGCTATTGGGTGAAACGGGGCAGCCATTACCCCAAGCGCAAGATCTATTGGGCGCGCGGCAATGCGTGGGTGGTCTCGGCGCTTCCCAAGATACTGGACGATATCGGCGATCATCCCGAAAAGACGAAGATCATCGACGTTCTTCAGAAGACCATCGACGCCGTCGTGAAGAAGCAACAGCCTTGCGGCGGGTTCAATACCTTGCTCGGGCGGCATACCTATTTGGAATCGTCGGCAACGGCGCTCATCGCGGACGGCATTTTCCACGCCGTACGTAAGGGCTACGTTTCCGCGGATTATTTGCCTTACGCGGAGAAAGCGTACGCCTTCGCGTGTAAGTGTCTGAAAGTGAAGAAGAACGGCAAGGTCCTCTTCACGAAAGTGAGCGGTCCCACCATCCCGCTCCCCGTTTTCCCTTATCTCGGCTATGCTTTGATCGTGAAAGGGTCGAACCTGACCTACGGCGTCGCCTCTTTCCTGTGGGCGTCCAATGCCATTGATGCGGCGATTGCCAT
>JAFTBD010000013.1 GCA_017455385.1 Clostridia bacterium | reverse complement strand
TACATAAATAAATATTTTCAAAAAGTATTGATTTGCGCGCGCTTTTTATGGTACACTTATATTACATTATTCGACAATTATCGTCAAAAGGGCGATGTTGTATCCGTAGGCAGCAGTTTTAATGGGTATACAGTTTGATAACGAGCACTATAGGAGATATTGCGCAAGATTGGAGCGTATGTTTTATCCGCTTTGCGACAGGAATTTTTTGCTGTCGAAAGCTCGCCGTGCCGCTACTCTTTCCGACCTCGAGACATTGATCGATCGTTACGATCTCTGTGACTATTTGGATCTCAAGGATCTCCATCCGCAATTCGCCCGTGACTTCGTGGAAGCATTGATCTCCATTATGTTCAGATATCCGCGCCTTCGTCCCAAGATGGGGTACGTCGGCTCCAAGAAAGGTTTTCTCTCCGTATTGCAACACCTCGCACTCGCGGAGCCTGATTATGTTAGGAGATTCGAACTGGATGGCATCTGCACGAGAAAGGATCTGGAGACCGTTGCCGTAGACGGTATCACCATCATCGACAAGATCAATTACGAGCGCACGGCGCGCGGCAACATCTTGGCGCAGGCATTCTCCTTGTACGGCGTGGTGGATGCGCTCATCGTGGACGAGGAGGATTTCGGTCCGAGCGGATATCCGCGTACTTGCAATGATATGAAAAACGGGAGTTCGCCGCAAGGCTGTGATAAGCCCATCTCCGTCGTCTATCACGAGATAGGACACTTACTGGATTACTTGCTCTCCATCAACGAAGACCCCGCCTTTATGAATTACTATGAGAGTTTCAGCAAAGACGAGATCAGACGTAACGTCTCGTATTACGCAGCGACCAATGCGCGTGAGTTTTTCGCCGAGGCGTTCGCGGAGTATATGTGTAATCCGTCCCCGAGGAAAGTAGCTCGCCAAATCGGCGAGTATATTGAAAAAAAATATATATAGCCAAAAAGGAGGAATTTATTATGGCTGATAACACCCAAACCACCAGTAGAAACGTTGACATCGTCTTTTGTATCGATGCGACGGGCAGTATGATGCCCTGTCTCGATATGGTGAAGAAGAACGCTCTGAAGTTCCGTCAGGATTTCGTCGATCTCGCGATGATGGAGAATAATACAAGCGTTGATTCTTTGAACATCCAGGTCATCGCGTTCCGTGATTATTTGGATGACGGCGATCAGGCTATGATCAAGAGCGAATGGTTCGATATGTTGGCAGGTGATGAGGATAAATACGCCGCATTCCTGAATGGTATCGTTGCGGACGGCGGCGGCAGGTCTCTCGAGGAGAGCGGCTTGGAGGCGCTCTATATGGCGATGACCACCGATTGGGCATCGAGAGGTGACAAGGATCGTCAGATCATCGTTCTTTTCACCGATGCCGATGCGCTCGATCTGATGACTCCCGATCGTCAGTCTCAGCCCGCATATCCCAGAGATATGGTGGATATGAATGGTCTTATCTCCCTGTGGGAAGGCTTCATGCCCGCGTATATGTCTCAGGGTGACCTGAAGCTCAGAAACAGATGTAAGCGCCTCATTATGTACGCTCCCGCCGGCTCGAAATATGAGCAGCTCTCCACCATGCTGAAGTCCTCTCAGTTCATCCCTGTGGATCTGTCCCAAGGCTTGGGCGATATCGATTTCACCGACGTCATCAAGACCATTCTCGCGTCTGTGTCTTCCGGATCCTGATCCATCTTTTCGGATCTCGTCAAATCGACATTCCCGTATCCGCTGCGTTTCGACCTTTCGGGCGAGATGCGGCGTGATACGAATGCGGAGTTTTCCGTATATCTGTCCGACGGTGATCGCGCCTCTTTTTCGGCGCGACGTATGCCGACTACTCAACAGAAAAAATTTTTTAAAATGGAGAATCACGAATGAGCAATGATAAGAAATATGTGAAAGTGTATTGTGACAAGTCGAAAAAATACGGCTTAGTCACGATCGAGAATAATAACGGTTACGATCGTGTCGTCAACTTCTACGAGATAGACGATGACACGGCGAAGCAGATCGACACCTCTTTCGAGGGAGAGCTCCCCGATGTTTCGATGTATCTGAAGCCGAATGCGATCAATAATTCGCGCACCCCGCGCAGTATGGACAAGTCGGGTCAATGCGGTGTGAAGAAAGGGGAGCTGTGGTATCAGTGCCTCTTCTGCTCGCATTTGGATATCTGCTCTGCGGGTCCCGGCAGTTCGGCGATCTACTTCCTGATGGATGCGTCGGGCAGTATGGAGGAGAATGATCGCAGAGAGGCTGCGAAAGCAGTGAAATCCCTGGTGGCGGCTCTCTCCGGCAGCGGAAACGTCTATAGTTTCGTCGCTTGGTCGGATGATGCGGACTACGTCTTCCAAGACGCGACGAATCCCAAAGATATCGAGCGCGCCTTGGATCGCTATATCGATGGGAAATACGGCGGTGGATGCACCTATGCGGGCAAAGCATTCGCCCTTATCTATCAGAGTGTCAAACAAGCAAAGTTGCCTGTGCGCATCCTCTTCGTCACCGATGGATATCTCCACGATCCGGACAACGCCTTGATCAAGAGGAATGATCTCTTGGCTGCGAATAAGGACGTCGAGGTGCTGGCGATCGGTATCACCGGAGCGGATCAAGGCACTTTGAGTACGCTTGGCACGGTGCCTGAGTTCTCGAAGGTCGTCGGCGGCAGCTCCAGTTTGACGAGCACCTTCGAGCAGATCGCGGACACGCTCAAGAAGTCCGGTAACAATTTCTAAGGAGGGGTGAACAATGGCTGAAGTAAAAGAACGTAAAATTGATATAGTAATGTGCATTGACGGCACCAGCAGTATGGGACCCTGCATCGAGAACGTGCGCAATCACGCCAAAACGTTTTATAAGGACGTGGTCACGAAGATGAAGACGGAATATAACAGCGAAGTCACCGAGCTCCGTATCCAGGTCGTCACTTTCCGTGATCTGGAGTGCGACGTCGATGCGATCGTCAAGAGCGAGTTTTTCGAGTTGCCTTCCGATACCGACTATTTCGAGAGGTATCTGAATAGCGTCACGCCTCGTGGCGGCGGCGACCTCAAAGAGAGCGGCTTGGAAGCGCTCTATACCGCGATGACCACCACGTGGCAGTCCAAGGGTATGAATGACAGACAGATCATACTCCTTTTCACCGATGCCGATGCGATCGATTTCGGTGAGAAGAAAGGTCGTCTCGGGTATCCCGAGATCTGCGATGACGTGACCTTCTATATGACTTGGGCATGTCAGCTCGGAAACCTCAATAAACTCTCCGAGCGCGCCAAGCGTTTGATCATTTATTCGCCTGCGAATACCGTGTATTCCAAGCTGGTCGGATCGATGAATCGCAGTGAGCACAGAGCCGTTGTCCCGCAGAACGGTATGGCGGATATCCGCTTCGAAGAGATCATCAAAATGATCTGCGCGAGCGCAAGTGCAAACTGATATCAAAATGAGGTATAAAAATGCAATATCATAAGAAATATGAGATCGAGCCGTCTTTTGTTAAAGACAGCATGGCGGACTGGCACGCGACCGGAAACGGCGAATTCATCATTTGTACCCATAAAGGTACGAGATACTTCGTGAAGCGCTTCACCTTCGGTCCGCGTTACCCGTCCAAGAGCCTTCCCGAAGTGGTTTATAACGTTTACTTGGAAGAATCTCAAAGGCTCGAGAATAAGCAGAAAGAGATCAGGGATCGTTTCGACAGCAAGAAGCTGACTTTCGACAAAGACCATATCGTCATCGAGGAAGAGAATTTCTGGGATGACGATACGAATATGTTCGTTACGATCACGCAGTTCGTAGAGGACATTTATTCGGGCGAGTTCACGTCGCTCAGTCAAACGGAATTTACCGATCTTGCGCGTGCGATGGCGGAACTGATCTTCAAGGCACACGATGCAGGCGTTACGCACGGCGACCTCAAGGAGAAGAATTTCTTCTTCCAGAAGAGAGGTTCTGCGATCACGCCGTATCTGATCGACTTCGACCTCTCGTATCCGAGTGATTACGGTCAGAGGACCCGCAAGGACGGAACGCCGATGTTCGGCGAGAGCGCGCCGTTCTCCGAGGGATACGAGAGTCCCGAGATCTATATCTATAACGAGACGGCGGATATGGCGGCGAAAGATCCGAAGGCGATCACGTCTTCGACCGATATCTACACGCTTGCGGTCATTTTCCACAGAATGTGGACGGGACAGTCTCCCATCGCGATCGGCTCTTCCGATCCTTTGTCCAAAGCGATCTATGACGGCAAGCAGCCGGGGATCGATGGGAAGTTCAATTTCAGCATCGGACCGAATAACGACAATCGCTTCGCCTCTCTCTTGCTCTGGATGCTGAGCAAAGAACCTTCGAAGCGTCCGACGGCGGAGCAGGTGCTCGCCGTGATGGACGATCAACTGGATGTCGGTGATTTCTGCGACTTCCCCGGTCTTACCTCCAAGATCGATCTGGAGCCGCATCCCATCCACAAGAACGCCATCACCATCCTCGGGAAGGATGACCTGAAGAGCAAAGACGTCAGGTCGTTGCAAAAGGTCACGCGCGGCGGTCAGTATATGTATCAAGTGAAGCTGACCGACGGCACCGAGCTCATCTTGTCCGTCGATGATATGGTCGCGAAGGGCTATGCCATTGCGAAAGATTCTTCCATCGAGGATCTGTGGGAGAATGACGTCGCCGAAGGCTATGAATATTTGCCCGCCGCTGACATCTCCGCGAAGGGTGTCGCCAAGATCGAGCGCCAACGGCGACTTTATCG
>JAFTBD010000012.1 GCA_017455385.1 Clostridia bacterium | reverse complement strand
ATGGCGGCGGCGGAAGAGTACGCCATAGAACACGGCATGGAGAATATGCATGGTCCTCTCGGCTACAACGATATGGATAAAGAAGGCCTCCTCATCGAGGGCTACGAGTACGACGAGACCTATGGCGGCGTATATAATTATCCCTACTACAAGGAGCATTTGGAAGCTCTCGGCTACGTCAAGGAATTCGACTGGACGGAGCGCCTGATCCAAGTCGGAGACAAGGTGGATGAGAGATATGTCCGTATGGCGGAAGTGGTCAAGAAACGCTACGGCTTCTATGACCTCATCGACAACGATATGTCCACGGGCAAGCTCATCAAGAAGTATGCCGACGACATTTTCAGTCTCTTGGACGAGGCGTATTATAAGCTCCACGGCACGGTGCCTTTCACCGAGAAGGCGAAAAAAGCCATGATCGCAGGGCTCAAGATCATCGTCAAAGCGCGCTATATCTCCTGCATCGCGGATAAGGACGGGAACCTCGTCGCGTTCGGTCTCCTGCTCCCCGCCATCTGGCACGCCCTGCATAAGAGCAAAGGGAAACTCTTTCCCTTCGGCATCTTCCACTTCCTGCCCCTTCTTTTTAAGAAGCCGACCGAGATGGAGATGGCGCTCATCGGCGTGAAGGACGCTTATCGCAATTCCGGCGTGCATACCCTCATCGTCTCCCGTTTGTGGCAGAATATCATCGACGACGGGATCAAGGAGATCGAGTCGAATGCGAATCTGGAAGATAACGTGGAGATCAATAACTTTATGCGGCAATTCCCGCAGAAACAGCATAAGCGGCGCCGCTGCTTCATAAAGCGCCTAGTCGACAACGCATAAGGCGGCATATACTTCGCTAACTATTTCATCAAAAGGCAGTTACGTACAAGGAGTACGCGCCTGCCTTTTTCTTCAAAGAGCGCTCGTCTCTACCACCTTCTTCGTTGTCGACTGCTTTGGAAAATATATGTAGAAAAGATGTCTCCATAATCACAAGGCGCTTTGGTTTAATTCGGAATGCGGAATAATGGAGACGCGCAAAGCGCGATCCTAATAATTCTCTAAAGAATTACTTAAAATAAGAGCGGAAATAGGCGCCGAGCAAGTAGGCTTGCGAAAGACAAGGCAAGCCGTATGCGGACGCGCCGATGAACGCTCTCCCTCGCGAACGCAATGACTATCGCGGAGCGAGCCGCTGCCATTGGGGTTCCCCGAAGAATTGCAAATTCTTTGGGGTGTTGGCGGCGAGCAAGGCAGTCCACCAAGATGTTGCATTAGAGATGGCATTTGCCATCTCGGCAACCGTAGGTGGACAATGCCGCGCAGGGAATGCGGAAAGCGGAATTGAGGAACGTTTCGCGAATAAATAAACGTCATCCTGAACGGAGTGAAACGAAGTTGAAGGATCTCATCCGCGTTCTGTGAAATGCATCGCGTCAGCGTTACCGAAATTTGCACGTAGTGCAACATCGTTGCGCCTTGTGCGCACATCGTTTTTGCGACAGCAAAACATCGTTTGCCGTCAGGCAACAACGTTCGCGTAGCGTACAAGCCGCGCCGCCCCCTTCACTGCGAGGAAAGCTCACCTTTCCCGTTCTATCGTCATAGTATGTAGTGTACAGAAGACGAGCGCCCTCGGTGGGGCGGAGAGTACCATAGGAGAAAATGGCGTACCGCTTTCGGGCGGTACGTTTTCTTTTTTCGGGCGCGGGCGTGATTTCTCGGGTTTCCGCTTGAAATAGCCTTTATATAATGCTATAATTAAATATTAGAAGAAACAACGGAGGTTCTTTTATGAATTTATGGCGTGATATGAATCCCAGTCGCATCAGTCCGCAAGATTTCATCGCGGTCATCGAGATCAGCAAGGGCAGCAAGAATAAGTACGAATTGGATAAAGAGTCGGGGGCGCTCATCCTCGATCGCGTGCTCTATACTTCCACGCATTATCCCGCGAATTACGGCTTCATCCCGCTCACCTATGCCGATGACAAGGACCCTTTGGACGTCTTGGTGCTCTGCAGCGAGCAGATAGCGCCTCTCGCCATCGTGCAATGTTACCCCATCGGGGTGATGGCGATGATAGACGGCGGTGCGTTCGACTATAAGATCATCGCCGTTCCCTTCAAAGACCCCACTTACAATACCTATTTGGACGTCGGAGAGCTTCCACCCCATATCGTGCAGGAGATCGCTCACTTCTTCAACGTCTATAAGCAGCTCGAGCATAAAGAGACCACGGTCATGGAGATCCTCGGCAAGGATCGCGCGCTCGAGATCATTCGCGAAGCCATCACGCTGTATCGCGAGAAGTTTATTCAGCAATAATATGAATGTTTATGACGTTATCGTGATAGGGGGAGGAGTCGTCGGCACGGCGGTGCTGCGTTCTCTCTCCGCGTATCACTCCAAGGTGCTTCTCCTCGAGAAGTCGTCCGACGTCGCCTGCGGTTCCAGCCGCGCGAACAGCGGCATCGTGCACGCGGGCTACGACGCGGAGACGGGCACCAAGAAGGCTTATTTCAATGTGAAAGGGGCGGCGATGTATCCGTCTTTGACCGCTGAGCTCGACGTTCCCTATAAGAAGGTCGGGTCGCTCGTCGCGGCGAGGAAGGACGGACTTCCCGCCCTCACCGTGCTCCGTGATCGCGGCATAGCGAACGGCGTGGACGTCCGTATCATCGAGAGGGATGAGATCCTCGCCTTGGAGCCGAATATCGCGGACGATATCGTTTACGCGCTTTATGCGCCCGAGGCGGGCATCGTGTCTCCCTATCAGCTCACCATCGCGCAGGCGGATCACGCGGTCGTCAACGGAGCGGAAGTCCGCTTGGAGGAGAAGGTCATCGCCATCGATAAGACGCAAGGCGGATTCGTCGTGCGAACGGAGAAGGGCGAATACAGCGCCCGCTACGTCGTCAATGCGGCGGGTGCCGGCGGGGCGGAAGTGAATGCCCTCGTCGGTGAGGAAGCTTACGTGGAGACCCACGCCGTCGGTGATTATTTCATCTTGGACAGGAAAGAGAGCGGTGTCGTACGCACGGTGGTCTTCCCTCTTCCCGATGAGAGGGGGAAGGGCATCTTGGTGGCGCCCACCGCAGACGGCAATGTCATCTTGGGGCCCACCTCGCGCAAAGTGCCGCACGAACAGGCGGAGGAGAATGCCGTCACGGCGGCGGGACTGCAATATGTCAGAGAAGGCGTCGCACGCTTAATGAAGAACGTCAACGTGCGTTCCGCCATTCGCGTATATGCGGGCACTCGCACCGCGATCGGCAGCGACTTCATCATCGAAGAGTCCGAGAAGGTCGAGGGATTCTATATGATCCTCGGCATTTGCTCTCCGGGGCTGACCTCCGCGCCCGCCATCGGAGAATGCGTAGCGGAGGAGATCGCGACGAAACTCACTCTCGCTAAGAAAGACTCTATGCTCCCGCTCCCCGCGAGCTTCCGTTTCCGCGAAGCCACGCCGAAGGAGATCGCCCTGAAAGCGCAGGAAGATCCCGCTTTCGGCAGGATCGTTTGTCGCTGTGAGAAGGTCACGGAAGGGGAGATCGTTCGCGCCGTGCATTCGCCCGTGCCCGCCCGTACGGTGGACGCGGTCAAGCGCAGGGTGCGCGCGGGAATGGGCAGGTGCCAAGGCGGATTCTGTCAGCCGCGCGTGATGGAGATATTGTCGCGCGAACTCGGGATCCCGATGACGTCGGTCAGAAAGGGCGACGCAGGCAGCGAGATCGCGCCGTATGAGGTGAAAGACGGATATGAAACACTTTGACGTAGTGATCATCGGCGGCGGCCCCGCAGGTATGGCGGCGGCGATCGGCGCGCGCGAACAGGGCGCTTCCGTCGCGATATTGGAGCGTGACGTTCGCCTCGGCGGCATCCTCAATCAATGTATCCACAACGGATTCGGTCTGCATTATTTCGGCGAGGAACTCACAGGACCGGAATACGCGGAACGTTTCCGCAAGAAAGTTTTGTCCGACAGCGGCATCAAGGTCTACCTCGAAGCGATGGTGCTCTCCCTGACGGAAGATAGGGTCGTCACCGCCGTTTCTCCCACCGAGGGGCTCATCGAGCTTTCGGCGGGGAGCGTCGTGCTCGCGATGGGATGCAGAGAACGCAGCGCGGGCGCCATCGGTCTCATCGGCACCCGTCCCGCAGGTATCTACACGGCGGGGATGGCTCAGCGCCTCTCCAACGTGGACGGATTCCTCGTCGGGAAAGAGGTCGTCATCCTCGGCAGCGGCGACATCGGTCTCATCATGGCGCGCCGTATGACGAGCGAGGGCGCGAAAGTGAAACTCGTGATGGAACTGATGCCCTTCAGCAGCGGTCTCAAAAGGAATATCGTGCAGTGTTTGCAGGATTATGACATTCCGCTTCGCTATTCCACCACAGTCACCCGCGTGACGGGCAAGGAGCGCCTGACGGGCGTGTACGTCGCGCCCGTGGACGACAAATTGCAGCCCATCCTCGAGAAAGAGGAATATATCTCCTGCGACACGCTCTTATTGTCTGTGGGCTTGATCCCCGAGAACGACCTCATCGCAGGCTCCGCTATCGAGATGAGCCGTATCACGTCGGGCGCCGTCGTGGACGAATATCGACAGACTTCCGTCCCCGGTATCTTCTCGGCGGGGAACGTCCTCCACGTGCACGATCTCGTGGATAACGTCAGTGAGGAAGCCTACGTCGCGGGAACTGCCGCGGCGAAGTATGCGAGAGGCGCCATCGAGGACACCCCTTGCATGCAGGTCACGACAGGTACGGGCGTTCGCTACGCGCTCCCGCAACGCATCCATAAAGGAGAGGGGACGGTGCGTCTCTATTTCCGCGTGGATAAAGTGTATCGCGGCATGACTGTCACGGCTCGCTCCGAGGGCGTCCTGCTGAAAAAGAAGAAGACCATGGTGCTCGCTCCGGGCGAAATGCAGTATATCGAGATCGACAAGTCTCTCGTGATGGGCGACGTTTGCGTCGCATTGGAGGAATGATGGATACCACTTGCATTATGTGCCCGATGGGGTGTGCGCTCACGATCACGGAAGAGAATGGCGTCGTCACGGTGACGGGGAATACCTGCCCCCGCGGCGCGAAATACGGCGTTTCGGAATACACCGATCCCAAGAGGATGGTCACCACCCTCGTCAAGGTGAGAGGGGGCGGCGTTCTGAGCGTCAAGACCTCCGCGCCAATTCGGAAAACGCTCGTTCCCGCGGCGCTCAAAGCGGCGGCGGGCGTTCTATTGGATCATTCCGTCCACGCGGGCGACGTGGTGCTCGCGGACGTGGCGGGGAGCGGGGAGGATCTGATCGCAACGGCGGATCTCGTCTATACGGAGAAATAGTCGCGTATGCTGTATTATGATTTCAAAGCCTCACTGGCACGAGGCGAAATAGCCCCGATGTATCGGATCGAAGGGGAAGACAAGTATTGGTCGGAACTGGCGTACAAGGATCTTTTGGCGCTGTCTTCCGATCTCGATACCACCGTCCTCACCTCCGAACAGCCGGTGGACGAAGCCATTTGGGGGGTGATGAATTTCCCGATGATGGCGGAGCGGAAGGTCGCGGTCATCCGTGATCGCAAGCTGAAAGACGCCGAGATCAAACAGCTCGTAAAATACTCGGAGGATCCTTCCCCGACGGGGATCATCGTCCTCTATAACTGCGAAGGTAACGTGCCGGGGGCGAAAACGTATACCTTCGACGTCCTCTCCGAAGGAGAGCTCGTTCCGTACGTCACCCGTCTCGCGGAAGAGATGGGCGGCACCATCACCCCATCCGCCGCGCGCAAGCTTGTTCGCTACACCGAGCAGAATATGACTCGTATCAAGAACGAGCTCATCAAGCTCGCGCCCCTCGGCGCCATCGACGACGCCCTCGTGGATAAATACGTCGAGCCGTCCTATTCCTATCGGGTATATGACTTCACCGACGCCATCGCGCGGGGCAGTTACAAGGGCGCCTACGACGTCCTGTCTTCCTTGGCGCGTAATGCTTACGAATATTCGCCCTTTTTCACGCGGCTGACCGATCAGATCCGACTGATGCTCCACGCGAGCCTCTCGCCGAAAGTGCCGGATGCGGAGCTTGCCGCGTCGCTCGGCGTATCGGTGTACCCGCTCCAGAAGGCGAAGAAGGCGGCGGCACAGTACGGACAGAGGCAGTTGCTCGCCGTGCTGATGAAGATGTACGCCTTGGAAGAAGCCTTCAAGACGGGCGCGATCAGCGTGGAGAACGCGATGGATCTTGCGATAGCGGAAGCCATCGAAGCGAGGAAAAAATGATCGATGCGATGAAAAAACTCAATCCCTATCTGCTCGCATTCCTGACGGGAGCGGCTTTTTGGTTCTCTGTGATGAGCTATATGCTCTCGGTCGTGGGGGCGGCGGCTCTCATGACGGGGACGAATTACGTTTCCGCGCTCGTCACCACCACCGTGATCACGGTGCTGTTCTATGCCCTCATCGCGAAGCTGCTCGTGCGGGTCGCCTTCCGCATCGTGGGCGGCATCTTCACGAGAAAGAGCGGGATGCTCTATCCGTTCCCCATTCGTTTCGGGGAGTTTACGGGCGTCGTGCTCTCGTTTGCATTCATTTGCTTCTTGATCGGCGGGATCATTTGCT
>JAFTBD010000084.1 GCA_017455385.1 Clostridia bacterium | reverse complement strand
TCAGAGTGCCCTGGGTGGACGACAATGGCAAGGTCCATGTCAATAAAGGCTACAGAGTGCAGTACAACAGCGCCATCGGACCCTACAAGGGCGGTCTGCGCTTCCATCCCTCTGTGAACCTCTCCATCTTGAAGTTCCTCGGCTTCGAGCAGATCTTCAAGAACTCTTTGACCGGTCTTCCCATCGGCGGCGGCAAGGGCGGCAGTGACTTCGACCCGAAAGGCAAGTCAGAAGGGGAGATCATGCGTTTCTGCCAGGCTTTCATGGCTGAGCTGTATCGTCATATCGGCGCGGACACCGACGTTCCCGCAGGTGATATCGGCGTCGGCGGCAGAGAGATCGGTTATATGTTCGGTTATTACAAGAAGCTCGCCAATGAGCACGTGGGCGTTCTGACCGGTCGTGGACTTTCCTACGGCGGCAGCCTTGCGAGAAAAGAAGCGACGGGCTTCGGTCTCGTTTACCTCGCCAGCGAGATGCTTACTCACTTCGGTTACAGCATGGACGGCAAGACGGTCGTCGTGTCCGGTAGCGGTAACGTTGCGACCTATGCGGCGGTCAAGGCGACCGAGCTCGGTGGCAAAGTGGTCGCGATGAGCGATTCCAACGGCTACATTTATGACAAGAACGGCATCGATATCGAGCTCATCAAGGAGATCAAGGAAGTCCGCCGTGGCAGGATCAAGGAATACCTCGTCAAGCATCCCGATGCCGTCTATGGTGACAACTGCCGTGACATTTGGACAGTGAAGTGCGACGTCGCGCTCCCGTGCGCTACGCAGAACGAACTGGACGAGAAGGGCGCCGCGGCTCTTATCGCGAATGGCGTCATCGCTGTGGCTGAGGGCGCGAATATGCCCACGACCCTCGCGGCGACCAAGATGCTCCAAGAGGCAGGCGTTCTCTTCGCTCCCGGCAAGGCGGCGAATGCGGGCGGCGTTGCGACGAGTGCGCTCGAGATGGCACAGTCCAGCGGCAGACTCTTCTGGAGCTTCGAAGAAGTGGATGCGAAGCTGAAGGGCATCATGAAGAATATCTTCAAGAATATCTCCGGTGCCGCCGCAGAGTACGGTCAGCCCAAGAACCTCGTCCTCGGTGCGAATATCGCCGCGTTCAAGAAGATCGCGGACGCTATGATGGCGCAGGGCATTTGCTAATATAAAACGTAGCGATATAATAACGGTCTTCGGATGGTTCTCCCGTCCGAAGACCTTTTTTTATTGCCTGATAAAGGAACGTATAAAGTGCTTTGAAGTCCCTACGACGAATATTGTCCTGCGAAGTCCCTTGGAGTCCCTTGCTATTCACGTAGATGTGGATAGCAACATTGCTCGATGAAACGTCATACGTTGTAGTATGACTTATGAAGAGTATATGGAGCGTATTCGTTCCGCGGGAGATTTCTCGGATCTATTTGTTTTGGGATTCAGTTTATTATCCGAACCCATATATTGTTCGCACGTCGGATCCTACGAAGGGAAACAAGCCATCGTGCAATGCGCCATCCACGCTCGGGAATATATAACGTCCCTTCTCGGGGTCGAGCTCGCCCGTTATGCCGCATCGACCTTGAAAAGCGGCGGTGCGTATTTCGTCTATGATGTCGATCCCGACGGCGTGCGTCTCGTTCTCGACGGAGCGTCTTATATCACCTGCGACGTACAGCGTGGTTTTCTTATCTCGGCGAATGGCGGCGACTCTGACTTTTCCCTTTATAAGGCGAATGCAAATGCGGTCGATCTCAATACGAATTTCGATGCGAAATGGGGCGGTGGTGCCGAGAATCGTCGTTGTCCGTCCTCCGAGAGCTTTATCGGCTATTATCCGATGAGCGAGAGGGAGGTGAATATTCTCGCCGACTTTACCGAAGCAATACGCCCCGAGGTCACGATCTCCTATCATACGAAAGGAGAGGTGATCTATTACGGTTTCGAAGGGCAGAATGACCCTTCGCTTGCAAGAGATGAAAAAACGGCGGCATTATTAGCCGCCGTGACGGGATATACCCCGATTTTGACTCGTAACAGTACGGGTGGTTATAAAGATTGGTGCATTGAGAAATATGATATTCCTTCTTTCACCATCGAGGTCGGATCGCCTGCGCTCCCGCATCCTCTCGATGAGGGCGTTTTGCCTGAAATATTCGAGCAAAACAAGGAAGTTCTCTCCGCGCTTCTCTCGTAATTATTCGCTGAAAGAACGGATATTCGCCTCGATCTTTCTGAGCTTCTCCTCGTTGACGGCGAGGCGTTCGCGCTCGGCGTTCACGACGGCTTCGGGCGCACGCGCCACGAATCCGGGATTTCCGAGCATCGCTTGCGACTTCGCGATCTCTTTCAATAGGGCGGCTTTTTCTTTGTTCAAGCGCTCGATCTCTTTTTCGTAATCGATGAGATCGCCGAGAGGGATATAGACTTCAGCAGCGGCTGTGACAGCCGAGCTGACTTTCTTCTCGGGGATGTACGCACGGTCGTATACGACGCTTTCGACTCCCGCGAGTTTCGCGAGATAGCCTTCGCCCTTGCGGATCATTTCTTCTTTCTCTGTCTTCACGGTGATGTGGATGCGCTTTCCGGGCGCGACGTTCATCTCCGCTCTGACGTTACGGATCGCTTTGACGATATCCATCACGGCCTCGAATTCCGCTTCCTCTTCCGCAAAGACGAGATCCTCGTCATATTCGGGGTACTTCGTGAGCATGATGGTCTCCTCGTGGAGGGGCAGGGATTGATAGATGTGCTCGGTCACGAAGGGGATATAGGGGTGCAGGAGCTTCAGTATCGCGGTCAGGACGTAGAGTATATTGGATGCCGCATTGGATTTCACTTTCTTGTCGTCGGAGTATAAAGACGGCTTGATCGCCTCAATGTACCAGTCGCAGAATTCGCTCCAAGCGAAGTCGTAAATCTTCGTGGCAGCCAGCCCGAAATCGCCGTCTTCCATATGATCGGACACGTCACGGATCGCT
>JAFTBD010000083.1 GCA_017455385.1 Clostridia bacterium | reverse complement strand
GTGACAGCCTTCGCCGTTTCCTGCAAGCGGGTGAGGATCCACTTGTCCGCGATGGTCTTCTCGGTCTTGTCGATGGGAATGAGGTCCACGTCTTCGAGGTTCATTTTCACAAAACGGGAGGCATTCCAAACTTTATTTATAAAGTTTCTCGCGCTCTCGACCTTCTCTTCGTAGAAACGGGTGTCACCGCCGGGGGCTATGCCGTTCGCGAGGGAGAAGCGCAAGGAATCCGCGCCGTATTTGTCGATGACGATCAGGGGATCGATGCCGTTCCCGAGGCTCTTGCTCATCTTGCGTCCGAGCTTATCGCGCACGATGCCGTGGATCATCACTTTGGAGAAGGGTATCTTGCCCATATGCTCGATGCCGGAGAAGATCATACGCGCCACCCAGAAGAAGATGATGTCGTAAGCGGTGATGAGCACGCTCGTCGGATAGAAATATGTAAGGTCCTCGGTCTTGTCGGGATAGCCGAGCGTGGAGAAAGGCCACAGCGCGCTCGAAAACCAGGTGTCGAGGACGTCCTCGTCTTGGTTAAAATGCGTGCCGCCGCATTTCGGACACTTGGTCGGGGCTGCTTCCGAGACTATTGTCTCGCCGCAAACGGCGCAGTAATAGGCGGGAATGCGGTGTCCCCACCACAGCTGACGGGAGATACACCAGTCTTTGATATTCTCCATCCAACCGAAATACACTTTGGAGAAACGCTCGGGGATGAATTCGATCTCGCCGTCCTTCACCACCTTGATGGCGGGCTCTGCGAGAGGCTTCATCTTGACGAACCATTGCTTGGAGATGATGGGCTCCACGCTGCTGTGACAGCGGTAGCATTCGCCGACGTTATGTTTGTAAGGCTCCTTGTTCACGAGGAGACCCGCCGCGGCGAGGTCTTCTTCCACCTTCTTCCTCGCGACCATTCTATCGAGTCCCGCGTATGCCGCGCCCGCTTTCTCATTCATCGTGCCGTCGTCATTCATCACGCGGATGACTTCAAGCCCGTGACGCATACCGACCTCGAAGTCATTGGGATCGTGGGCGGGGGTGATCTTCACCGCGCCGCTACCGAAATCCATCTCGACGTATTCGTCCGCCACGATGGGGATCTTCCGATCGGTGAGGGGGAGGGAGAGGGTCTTGCCGATCATATCGGCGTAACGATCGTCTTTCGGGTTCACCGCCACAGCCGTATCGCCGAACATCGTCTCGGGACGGGTGGTCGCCACCACGATATAGCCGCTGCCGTCGGTAAGAGGGTATTTGATATCCCACAGGAAGCTGTCCTGCTCGGAGTATTCCACCTCCGCGTCCGAGAGAGCGGTCTTGCAGCAGGGGCACCAATTGATGATGCGGCTGCCGCGATAGATGAGACCTTTATTGTAAAGGTTCACGAAAACCTTCTTGACCGCCTTATTGCAGCGGTCGTCCATCGTGAAGGCTTCGCGCGTCCAGTCGAGAGAACTGCCGAGCTTCTTCAGCTGTTCGACGATCCTGCCGCCGTATTGGCGTTTCCATTCCCACGCCGCTTTGAGGAATCCTTCTCTGCCGAGAGCCTCTTTCGACGTGCCTTCCGCCTTCAGCTTGTCAACGATCTTTACTTCCGTGGCGATGGAGGCGTGGTCGGTGCCGGGGAGCCACAGAGTGGGGTAGCCTTGCATCCTCTTGAAACGCACCATGATATCTTGCAGTGTATTATTGAGCGCGTGCCCCATATGCAGTTGTCCTGTGATATTGGGCGGGGGGATCACGATGGTATAAGGATCCTTTTTCGGATCGATGGTCGGCGTGAAATATCCCTTTTCCACCCAAGTGGCGTAAAGGGAATCTTCAAATTGTTTCGGATCGTAGGTCTTTTCCATTTCCATAAGTCAGTCCTCTTCTAAAATTTCAGATCCATATCGGATTTATTTTTGATAGTGCCGCCCAGTTGACGGGCGAGTTTCACGATGTAATTCACGAGCGCGACGTACGCCATCACGCAGCCGAGCGCGAGGATCACGGTGCAGACGATGCGGTAAGCGTCGTATTCCGCCTTCGCGAAGAAGCTCATCAGGAGCCCGACCGCATTGATAAAGGCGGCTATCTTGCCGTATACGTTGCTGTGCACGACGATGGTCTTCTTCGCCAAGATGATGCCCCACACGAGCATGAATAGCTCTTTCGCTCCGAGCAATACGGGGAAGAGGATATAAAGCATCCCGATATTGGAGTGGTGGATGAAATCATTCACGCAGAGGCATATCGACGCAGAGACTTGGAGAAGCTTGTCCGCGAGAGGGTCGAGCATCTTGCCGAGGTCGCTGACGATGGAATATTTCCGCGCGATGTAACCGTCCAGCACGTCCGTGAGAGACGCGAAGGCGAAGATGGCGAAAGCGATATAGACGTTGAGATCCTGTTTTCCGTCCACCGCGAAGAATACGGCGATGAAGGCGGGAACACATAAAAGCCTGATATAAGTCAAGATATTCGGCAAATTATAAAGATCTTTTCTTGCTATATGTGCGCTCATAAAATAAATTTTATAGCGTACTCAAAATAAAGTCAATTAAAAAACGCCCCTTGCCGGATCGAATGAGTTTATCCTTTATGTTCGAGCCGTGCGAGAACATATCGCATCTGCGGCAACGTATATATCACGTCCTATCTGGGCATATCGCACCGCCCTCATGGCATATCGTGTCCAAAGGACATCTTTCAACATTTCCCTTCCCTCCGAATAGTATGGTATAGAAGTTCAAAAAAAGGAGAACCTTATGAAAAATAAAATCATCGGCATTTTACTTATCGTGGCGCTTCTAGCACTCTCGATCCCCATCGCGGCGTGCAGCACGAGCGCGGAAGAGACCATTCGGCTGAACGAGGTCACCCATTCGGTGTTCTACGCTCCGCTTTACGTGGCGCTGAATCAAGGCTATTTCACGGAAGAGGGCATCAAGATCGAGCTCACCAACGGCGGCGGCGCGGATAAAACCATGACGGCTGTCTTGTCGGGGCAGGCGGATATCGGCTTCTGCGGACCGGAAGCGGCGGTCTACGTTTATAACGAGGGCAAGAAGAATTATCCCATCGTCATCGGACAGCTGACCCAACGGGACGGCTCTTTCGTCATCGCCCGTGAAGAGAACGCGAATTTCTCATGGAGCAACGGGTTCGCGGGCAAGGAGATAATCGGCGGCAGAAAAGGCGGTGTGCCTGCGATGGCGCTCGAATACGCCTTGAAGAAGAACGGATACACGGACGGCGGGAATATGACCATCAATTACGACGTTCAGTACGACCTCATCGCTGCGGCGTTCGAGGGTGGCACGGGGGATTTCTGCACGATGTTCGAGCCTGCCGCCACGAATTTCCAGAATGCGGGGAAAGGCTACATCGTAGCCTCGGTCGGAGAGGAAGCGGGCACCATACCGTACACCTGTTTCTGTTGTGAGCAGAGCTATCTCAAGAAGAACAAAGACAAGGTCGTGAGATTCCTTCGCGCGGTGAAGAAGGGCGTCGACTACGTCTCTACCCACACTGCGGCGGAGATCGCCGAAGCGGTGGCGCCGTCCTTTGCGGATACTTCAATAGAAGTATTGACTTCCGCGATCGCGAACTATAAGCGCATCGGAGCCTATGTCGATTCGATGGCGCTCAAGGAAGAGGACTTCGACCGTCTGCAAGACATCATCATCGAGGCGGGCGTGATGACGAAGAAAGCGTCCTACGCCGATCTCGTGGATAATTCCTACCTCTCGTAAGGTGGCGCGAACGAAAGAAGAATGAAAGAAATTTTACGACTAACGAATATCGTGCATCGTTATCACGGCAGAAGCGGGGAGACGCTCGCGGTCGACGGCTTGACGATGAATGTCGTGGAAGGGGAATTCTACGGGATCGTGGGGCCTTCCGGCAGTGGCAAGACGACGCTCCTCTCCATCCTCGCAGGGATATTGACGCCGTCATCGGGGGAGATCCGTCGGGATATCTCCCCCTCGGAAACCGGGTATATGCTTCAGCGCGACCACCTTTTCGAGTGGCGAACGGTGGAGGACAACGTCACGCTCGGGCTCGAGATACGAGGTATCAAGACAGAGGAAAACGTCGACTATGCGCTTTCCCTTGCGAGAAAGTACAGTTTGGGCGACTTCCTTCGGAAACGTCCTTCCGAACTCTCGGGCGGGATGCGACAGCGCGCCGCGCTCATCCGCACCCTCGCGCTACGACCGAAATTGGTCTTGCTCGACGAACCCTTCTCGGCGCTCGACTTCCAGACGAGGCTCACGGTAGCGGAAGACGTCAGACGTATCATCAGGCAGGAGGGTATCACGGCGATCCTCGTCACCCATGACATCAGCGAAGGCATCGCGCTCTGCGACCGCGTCGCGGTGTTGACGAAGCGTCCCGCCCGAGTCAAGAAGGTCTTCGACATCCCCCTACCGAGGGAACGATCCTCTATCGAGAGAAGGGAAGAGAAAGCTTTCGCGTCCCTCTTCCGCGATATTTGGAAAGAATTGGAGTTTACGAATGAAAAAGAAATCGGCGATCAGCCAACAACAGGCGGCGTATCTTAGGAAAGAACGAGGGAAAACGGCATTCACCGTCCTCATGCAACTCTTCATTTTGGTCGTGTTTTTCCTCGTGTGGGAATTGCTCGCGTCAAATGAGATCATCGACAGCTTCATTTTCAGCTCTCCGTCCAAGATGTGGGCGTCCTTCCGAGCGCTGTCCGAGAGCGGCGAATTATGGCGGCATGCAACGGCGACACTTGCCGAGACAGTGGTCGGATTTCTGTCCGCGACGGCGATCGGTCTCGTTATCGCGGTGATATTATGGCTCATCGAGCCGCTTCGGCGTATCTTGGAGCCCTATATCGTCGTGTTGAATGCCTTGCCGAAAATAGCGCTCGGTCCGATCATCATTATTTGGGTGGGCGCGGGGAAGGGCGCGATCATCGTGATGGCGATCCTCATCAGCGTCACGATCTGGGCCGGTCTGATCAGCCAGGATGAAACGCTGACCCGTGAAAAAACCTTCACCGATGTCAATGTGAACATCAGCGGTACGGATACCATGAAACGGAACGGGTACATCGTGGTCAGCGATCTGAGCGATTCGCTGGGGGGCGTGACGGCGGTGGCCGCGGTGCCCCAGATGCAGTATGAACGGGCGGAAGCCTCCGCCTATAACATCCGGGTGGACCTGAGCCGGATCAGTGGGACCGGGGAACAGGACCTGAAGCTGCAAAGCTCCACGTCTTCCATTTACGGCCGGGTTTCCAGCATCAGCCCGGAGAGCGTCAAGGTGCAGGTGGAAGACTTTATCTACCGCTACCGGATTCCCGTATCCGTGACGGTGACGGGAGAGGTGCCCACGGGATGGTATATGAGCACGCCCAGCGTCGACCCGCCGCTGGTGGCGGTCAGCGGTCCCCGCAGCCTGGTCAACAGCATCAGCCGGGCCAGGGTCTTCCTGAATACCTCCGAAATGGAGTGGACCGAGGGAACCACGGCGCTGACCGGAGAGCT
>JAFTBD010000082.1 GCA_017455385.1 Clostridia bacterium | reverse complement strand
TATTGCACGACGTTCCAGTTATTGGCGGTCAGGAAGTCCTGCGAGCGCTGATTCAGGATGGCGTTCAGCTTGCCGTTCGCCACGTTGAAAGTCACCGAGTAGGCGCAGGGGTAGAGGTGCATCTCCGACAGATCGGCATGCACGTAGATATTGCTCATGATGCGGCGGGAGGAAGGATTGTTCTTGAGGTCGTAGAGGATGCGGTCCACCTGGTCGAAGTCGCCTTCTTTGTAGTGGTGCTTGACGCCGAGCTGATAGCCGTACGCCTTGCCGATGGAGCCCGTCTCATCCGCCCAAGAGTCCCAGATGTGGGAATTGAGGTCGTGGACGTTATTGCTCTTCTTCTGCCAGATCCACAAGATCTCGTCGAGCGCCGCCTTAAAATTCGTGTAACGGAGCGTCGTGATGGGGAATTCCTTCGCGAGGTCGTAACGGTTCACGATGCAGAACTTTTTGATGGTGTGGGCGGGAGTGCCGTCGTCCCAATGCGGGCGAACGGGCATATCCTCGTCGCTGACGCCGGTGGTCAGGATGTCTTGTACGTTCCGAATAAAGATCTCATCCGCTATGCTCATAATTTCCTCCGAGAATAGTTTTTATGCAGCGGGCGTTTCGTCCGCTTTCACGATCGTGACGGTGATGGTGTCCCCTGTGATGAGGTAGGGGACATTCGGGTTCGAGGCGTCGATGATACGGACGCCGTCGTAGCTCTCCGGCAGACGGGAATACGTCGTGTTATACGTGCCGAAGAAAAGATAGGTGGAGACGAAGGTGGCGGCGGTCTTATTCACCGCGAGCCTGATGTCCTCGATGCCGTCTGCCGAGATGACCACTTCCTTCGCGCCTTCAAGGGTGAGATTCAAGTCGGAAGACAGGACGTCGTTCAGATGATACCCCACGTAATGCTTCTTCTCGGTGCCTATGGTCAGGGAATAGTATTTCGGCAGTAAGGTCTCCAATAAGGAGAAAGTGTAGGTGACGTCTTGCGTCTCGCTCTTGATCGCGAGAGTGACATCGTCGTGCGAGACGGTCTGTCCCGCGCCGCGAAGAACGGGGTGCGTGTCGCCCATCGCCCAAATGTTGTCGAAATCCAAGGCGGACGAGTCGCCGATGATATATTTCGCGGTGTCCTTGAGCTCCGCCGCGGTCAGACCGTAGGCGGTATTCCCCGTGCCGAGGTTTAGGCGGGTGCCCGAGACGGCGGAGATGGTGTCCGCGCTGTAGAAAATGTCGATCATCGGGACGGAATTCATCGTGGAAATATCGTTCTCTTGAGAGGTATTGCCGAAGACGCCGGAGGTGAGCGACGTGAGGGGGGTGCCTGTCGCGGCGTCGCCTGCCGCTGTCGCCGTGGCGGTGCCGACAGCAACGTTCATCACCAACTTTTCCGCGCCCGAGACGGAACCGATGAGGACGCCTATGCGCGCTTTGGCGGTGGACTTCGTTTGATTGAGATCATAGCCCGTGGCGGCGCCTTTCACCGTGGCGTCCGACAGGCAGTTCGCCATCACGAAATGTTGCGTGCCCGACATCGCGTAGCCGACGATGCCGCCGACGAATACTTGCGAATAGCGTGCGTCGATGGTGCCCGTGAAGGAGCTCGAGAGGATCTTGCCGCCTGTCAGGGAGCCGACGATGCCGCCGATATCCGCCGTGGAAGAGCCTGTCGTATTGACGTTCAGCATGAATTCGATATTACCCGTGACGTGGCAGTTGTCGATGACGCTGTCTTTGGAGTATGCCGCGAGGAGTCCGTATTCCAGTCCCGAGCCGCTGACATTCGACTTCGTGCCCAAAATGATCGAGGCGTTTTGAAGGGTCAGGTTCTTGACCGTCGCGCCCGACAGCATGCCGAAAAGCCCAGCTCTGCCCTCCGTGCTCGTCGTATAGGAGAGGTTGGAGATCGTGTGCCCGTTGCCGTCAAAGTAGCCGCGGAAAGGATCCGAGGTCGTCCCGATGGGGGTTAGCTTTTCAACGCCTGTGAAGTCCAGATCGGCGTTGAGGCGGTAATAGAGCGGCGCCGACACGGTTTTCTTGCCGAAGGTGACGGAGACGCTGCCCGTTTTCAGGGCTTGGAGCTCCGCTGCGGAGGAGATCAGGATGGGGTCGGAATATCCGCCCTGCCCGAGGTGATACAGGATGGGCTCGGATCGAGCAAGGAGATTGCCGGACGCGTCGCAAGCATAGGCGACATAGAGATAATCTCCGTATGCGGTCTGCGGCGCGGTGAAGGTCGTGCCTTTCACGTCGATGGTGTAGCCGCCTCCGTCGGGGGTGGTGCAGTCGATGACGTAATGATCCGCTCCCTCCACGGCATCCCAGCTGAGGACCGCGCCCGCGATGTTGAGGTCGAAAGTCCCGACCTCCTTTTTCTCCTTGCAGGCGAAAAGCAGAGCGGGAATGAGCACGATGATAAGGAATATCGGGAGTAAATAAGAAATGACTTTGCGCATAATGTCCTCTAAATAATTATTATACGTATTTCACGCGCGCAAGTCAATAAGATGTTCGCTCGCGAAAGGCGAAGTTTCTCTCTGCGTTCGCAGGGAAGCCTTCGTTATCATCCGCAACTCGCGTCACAAACGCAAACTTCACTTGGCGAAGTCAAATTTCACTGTCGCCACGATTCGTGGCGGCAACTTCACTTTTGACTTGGCAAAAACTACACCTTTCCGACGGCTTGTCATATTTTCCCCATCCGCCGCGTAAGATAGGGTATAAAACTTCGGGAGGGGGATATGGAGACGGTATATAGAGATTATTCTTTTGCGAAAAGCGCGGAATACGAGAAGCAGATCACGGTGGAGACACCCATCAATACGGCGGAGCGTGGCGGGGTCCTGAAAGTCCTCAGCGTGGAAGCGGAGGCGAAAGTCACGGGCGTGGAGCTCGTGGCAGGCGAGGCGAACGTCAGCGGGAAGGTGAATTTCCGCGTGCTCTATCTCGACGCGGCGGGCAAACTCTGCGGGCTGGATTATTTCAAGGACTTCGAGACCAAGGTGGAGGGCGAGGACGTCACTGCGGACGGCAAATACAGGGTGGAGCTCATCGTTGTGGACTGCTCCTGCGGCGTGCAAGGGGACGTGATGGATGCGTCGGCGGCGGTGAACGTGCGCCTCGCCGTGCAAAGAAATGCGACCTGTCGGGGCGTGGCGTCTGCGGACGGAGCGGAGCTTCGCATCGGGACGGCGACTTTCGAGACGATGGCGGACGAGCGCACCTCTACGGTGGACGTCGCGGCGGAAGAAAACGTCGAGGGCGTCGTGAAGAAGGTCTTGCTCTTCGACGTGGCGGTAGCGCTCAGCGGCAGCAAGGGCGCGGGTGAAGCGCGGGCCACCGTGCTCTATCAAACGGAGACGGACGAGATCGGGGAGCGTTCCTTCATCATTCCTTTCGCGGAAGAAGAGAATGCGAGCGGGCGTAGCGCCTATGACGTCCGCGTGAAGAATGCGCGTGTGGTGATCTCGGGCGACGAGGACGTCAGCGCCATCGAAGTGGAAGCCTCGCTCTCGAGGACGGCTTGCGACTATATGACCGAGACGGCGGACGTCGTGGAAGAGGCATTTTGCTACGCGAATAAGACGGAAGTGACGCGGGAGACTTTGGCGGCGAAGACCTTCGTCGGCGAAACGCATTATCGCGAGACGTTGACGGGTGCGCCGGAGGCGGTGGGCGATATCATCGCCGTTCGTCCCGTCGGGTTGGCGCTCGCGGGTGCGGAGGTCTCGGACGGACGTATTCGTGCGGAAGGCGTGGCGTCCTTTACTCTTCTTTGTCGGAATGAAGATGGATTCTCGTCTGCACAGGGGGAATTGCCTTTCGTCTATGATCTGCCTTTTGCGGAAGCGAAAGAAGGTGACGTCGCCACCGTGCGTGTAGACGTCCTCGGGGTGAAGGGGAGAGGCCGGGGCGACATCACGGCGGAAGTCGCGATCTCCGCGGACGTATTCAGAGAGGGGACTGCCTCGCTCATCACGAATATCACGGAGGGCGCTCCGCGCGAAGATGACGGGGCGGGTATCAGCGTGTATTTTGCCGATGCGGGCGAAGACGTATGGCGTATCGCCGAGAATATGGGCGTCGCGCCGAGCGCACTCATTCGGGCGAATCCTTTCCTCGCCGAGCCGTTGGCAGAGGCGAAGAAGGTGCTTATTTTCAGGGCGAAATAATAGTGTGAATTGTGCTTCATGCATAAATTGACCGCATAGCGGTCATTCCGTGAATTGGCGGCAAGCCGTCAGTATGGATGAGAAAAAGAACTGTTCCTTCGGTAGGGACAGCTCTTTTATTATCCGCAATGTTTCTCATTAGAGAAGCAATTCATATTGTATGCAATTTATTTTATTAGTAGAATATTCTATTTATGGAATAATTCTGCGATCCAACTGCGGTAAACGACCTCTTCATTGCCCGTTTCTTCTGCGGCGATGAAGCATAAGGGCGGATAGGCGACACACCACCAATTCGCGCCCGTGCCCGAGCCGAGCTCCACGATGATGGCGTCGTAGGTGCCCTCTTCGAGCGTCAGATCGCCGTAGGTGCGCGTCGGGAACCTTTCGCTCCGAAGGGTGACTCGTCCCGTGTACCCGTACCCGCAGGAATATAGGGTGTCGTCCGCTACTTTTTTGATCTCGGCGCTTTTATTCTGCAGGAGCTTCCACATTTCGTCGCGGCTCTTGACGTGTACGGCGAGCGGGGCGAGATACTGCACGATGGCGTCGCGGACGGCGAGTTTCACCGTTTGGTCGGCGGTGCTGTCGGAATTCGCTCGTACGTGTATGCGGATATAATCGGATGACGCTACCTCGCGCGGGGTGCAGGAAATGAGGAGCAGGGTGCCGAGAACGGCGAAGATGATGAGCATCAGAAAGATCAATATGTAGCGTTTCATACCCCGATTATTGACAGTCCCCCGCGCTTTATACATATTTTCCGTGATCCCCCGCATACTACCCGCGAGGTAAGTATGAAAAAGTTTCTTTTGATATGCGTATGCACCGCCCTCGTTACCGCGCTCGTCTTCACCTTCTTCACGGTGGGGGACGCACGCGCCGAAGTGTTGAAACAGGGCTCCACCGGCACCTTGGTCAAGACGGTGCAGACCAGACTGAAAAATTGGGGTTACTACACGGGCACAGTCGACGGCATATACGGGCCCAAAACAGTCGCCGCCGTCAAGTATTTCCAAAGGAAAAACGGTCTGACGCAGGATGGTATCGTAGGGACGAAGACCGCCGCGGCGATGGGGGTCACGCTTTCGTCGTCCTCGACTTCTTCTACAACGTCCGGTGTCGGCGGCAGTTACTCCTCGGCGGATAGTTACTTGCTCGCCAAGTGCATCTATGCCGAAGCGCGCGGAGAGCCTTACACGGGGCAGGTGGCGGTCGGCGCGGTGATACTGAACCGCGTCCGCTCGTCCAAATTCCCGAATACCATCTCCGGCGTCATTTATCAGCCGTATGCTTTCACCTGTGTGTCGGACGGACAGATCAATCTGACCCCCGACGCCACCGCCAAGAAGGCGGCGCAGGACGCGCTGAACGGGTGGGACCCGACGGGCGGGTGCCTGTACTACTACAACCCCGCCACCGCCACCAGTAGCTGGATCTGGTCGCGTACCGTGATGCTATCTATCGGCAAGCATAATTTCGCGCTGTAAGGAGAGGAGTATGGAATATTCGGAAAGAAGAAAAAGAAAAATAGGCTATATCATCGCCATCGTGGCGCTGACCGCGGCGGCTGTCACGATGACCGTCCTCTATGCCGTGGCGCAGAAAGGGCGCATGGACAGCGAGCGGGAGTATCGGGCGCTCGCGGAGAGCACGTACAGCAAGAGCTACTATGCTCTCCTCTATAATATGGATGGGCTGGAGACCGCCACCGATAAGCTGACTGTCGCTTCGGGTAAAGCCACGCGGCAGGAATATCTCGCGGATATCACCACTTATGCCACCGCCGCGGCGGAGAATATGTCCGCCTTCACCCCCGAGGACACGGGCGACTCCAAGATGCTGAAATTCATCAACCAAACGGGAGATTTCGCCAAGTATCTGGATGACAAATTGAATAAGGGCGGCGCCCTCACCGAGCGCGACTGGCAGACGATGGAGGACATCGCCCGCTCCGTCCGCGAGATCAAATCGTCCCTCGCCACCCTCGGGGACGAAGTGGAGCAGGGGGATTTCTCCTTCGTGGACGCGCTCAAAGAGCGAGACAGCCGATTCAGCGAGACTCTCTCCGCTTTCGACAGCAAGGACGTAGAGTACCCCTCGATGATCTACGACGGACCTTTCAGCGATTCCCTGTCCGAGCGCGAAGCCAAAGCGTTGACGGGAGAGATGATCGACGAGGCGAAAGCGCGAGAGATAGCGGGACGTATTCTCGGCGGGGAAATATCGGATATTTCCGTAAAAGAGGGCAGTAAGAGCGTCTTCGAGAGTTATGATGTCGAGGCGACGACTCCGATGGGACGCGCCTACCTGACAGTCGCGAAACAGGGCGGCTTCATCGTCTCTCTGAATTACCCCGAGAGTGCCGTGTCTTCTGCCATCCTCACCGCGACGGACGCGGAGAACGTGGCGGAAAGCTACGTCCGCACACTCGGCATCCCTTCGATGAAAGCGGTTTGGGCGAGCCTCTATGAGAACGTCTATTATATCAACCTCGCTGCCTATGAGGACGGCGTTATCCTGTACCCCGATCTCGTGAAGGTGAAGGTCGCCGCGGATAGCGGCAGGGTCCTCGGGATGGAGAGCCTGAACTATATTTATAATCACACGGCGCGCACCATAGGTGCGCCCACCGTCACCGAGCAGGAAGCGGCGGAAGCCATCAGCGAGTATATCGCCGTATCGTCCTGCCGCCTCGCCCTCGTCCCCACCAAAGGGGGCGGCGAAGCCCTGACCTACGAATTTTTCGGCACGAAAGGCGGCGAGAACGGGGATAAATACTTTGTTTATGTGGACGCGGAGAGCGGGGAGGAATTGAAAATAATGAGAGTACTCGACGGAGAGAGAGGATTGCTATTACAGTAATGCGGAATTCGGAATGCGGAATAAAGGTATCGCGTTCGCTCAGAGGAGCGTAATGTATAACAAAAAATGGCGGAATTTTCCGCTGTTTTTGTTATATCTCGATGTTATTTCGCCGCCGAATAACGATCCTCTATTTCGGTAAGCCCGAGAAGATAGTCTACGCTGACGTCGTAGAAAGCGGATAGTTTTATCAAGGCTTCGATAGGGATCTGCCTTGCGCCTGTCTCGTATTGCGAATAGGTGTTCTGACGAACGCCGAGAAAGGCGGACAGTTCCTTTTGAGAATAATGCTTTTCTTCTCGAATCTTCTTCAATCGCATTGCTTCATTATAACGATTTGACAAGATGTTAGCTATATATATCACATTTTGTGATAAATTTTGGCAATTGGAAAGGGCGCGATATGTCCTTTGGACGCGATATATTGGCTATTGCAAATGCGATATGCCGCCATTGCGGCGTGATATGTTCTCGTTTCACTCGAACGCTCAGGATGAGATCCTTGCGCGGCATTGTCCACCTACGGTTGTCGAGATAGCAAATGCCATCTCTAACGCAACTTCTCAGTGGACTGCCTTGCTGCCAACACCCCAAAGAATTTGCAATTCTTCGGGGACCCCAACGGCAGCGGCGAGATACCCGTCTCGTTCGCGATTTAACGAGCGTTCATAGGGTGCTCCGCCGAAACGCTTGCTCACAAGTTCGCAAGCGCAACGTGCTTCCACCCCATTTCCGCTCTCATTCGGGTATTCCTATATAGAAAATCGGATGAGAT
>JAFTBD010000081.1 GCA_017455385.1 Clostridia bacterium | reverse complement strand
TTCCATTGTCCGACAGACGCTTTTAAGATAGGCGTTTTGAACAGGTGGCGCATCAACGGAGCATATCCTCTTGACCAGCCGTTGAGCGAAGAAGTGCCCGAGCCGAAGCACCATCATGGGTGGTACTGCACGAAGGCATATGCTCGTTATTATGCAGTTGCAGAGAGGAAAATTCTTGAATCAACTGAAAAGGAATAGAAAGAAAAAACGGGTTTTTCGATTGTTTGACGTGAGGGAATGTGGCATCAAAATAGCGGTTATTAGCTTTTTTCTTTACCTGCTTGTAAAAATGGCAAAATAGCTAAAACATATGCCGGACGAAATCCATGTTGGTAATTCGGTAAGGCGGCATATACTTCGTTTCTAACTACAGGGCGGCGAAATCACGTACGGGAAGTACGCTCATTCGCCGCCCTTTGTTGAGCCTCGTCTCTACCACCTTCTCTGCTGTCTTTTTGAATCGATCCGGCCTTTTACGCTGTTTTTGCCGAACCACAGGTCCGCGTAGGCGTTTAGCCACGGTGCGCGTTCGCGAGTTATCATACGACCGAAGGTCTTTTTGAATGCGAAATTAGGAATTGAGGTGCGTTTCGCTCCGAGATAAACAGTTCGCTCTTAAAATTTAATACCTAAAAAATAATCTGCTGAAACGCCAAAGGCAAGCGCCATCCTCTTCAGCATATCATAGCCTGGTTTTGCTTTCCCTTTTAACCATTCACTTACTTGGCATTGCTTAACGCCGATGCTCTTCGCAAACGAAGTTTGTGTTAGGCTATGTTGTAACAAGAAGTCTTCTAATATCTCCTTGAATTCCAATTCTTCCATACTATTATTGTATAGAATTTTCTATTTTCCATCTTGACATATAGAATATTCTATGGTACAATTTCATTAACATAGAACGTATTGTCAAATAATATCGGAGGAAATAACAATGAAGACAGTTGCTCACTACAAATACAACCATTCTTTTTCCCTTGATGAACTCTTTTACACCTTTTGGAACAAAGAGGAATTGTGCAATAAAAAGCCAAAACCCGAAAAAGCCTTTGAGGATATTGAGTTTGACTCGCTAAAAGATACTTTTGAGCGCCATTTTCTTGTCGATGTGCACTTTTGCGGAACATTTAATTACTTATTAGAACCTTTAAACATTCCGCGCGGTGAAAAAATCGACAAAGATTTTGTGGGATATATTAGCCTTAGCTTCTCCCGCTTTGACGGAGAGAGATTTACCCATTGTTCTTTAGCGGGATCAGATTGTCGGTTTTTTGAGATAATTGAGAATGAGAATAAGTCTACAGATTACACGATCATAGAAGACATTGATGTCGACCAAGATGAAATTATCAAGTTATTAGGAGACAACACATTGCGCTTGTTGCTCAATGTTGACCAAGATAAGATCTGCAAAGACGGAACGAGCTACGAAGGGAATTTCACCATAAAAAGGATCATCGCCATTGATGAACCGATCCTCTCCCTTACATACACAAAGCGTATTGCTTCTTATTCAGTTCACACTATGTGTTGCCAATTATCTTTGCCTTTCAGCAAACCGGGGACCCCGATAATACCTCAAAAAGGCCCTTATAACAACGGATATTTCAAAAGAAAGAAATTCCCAAAGGTTTTAGATGCATTTGAGCAATACTTTATGGATCAATTGTCGAAGATCAAAAGCGAGGATTAAATGCTTAGGTAATAACTCAAAACTATTTTTATTCTAAAATGAGGGAGTTTTTGAAGTGCATTCAAAAACTTCCTCTTTTTTTACCATAGATGTCACTTCTCAGGCGCGGAGCCTCCGTTGGGGCGTCGGAAATAAGAATAAACGCTCCTCGAGCGCAAAGAAGCGTACAGATGCGAGGCTCGACGAGGAGACGAATAGGAGCGTACTCATTGTACGTGACTATTTGGCGACGATGGCAGTAAACGAAGCAGATGTGCGTTTATTTGCGCTCGAGTCGAACGCGGATGGCGGGGCATATGCCGCCCGACTTATTCAGGCAATCGTGTATCCCTATCATATCCCCGTCGCACGCTTTCGCCGAATCCTCGTAGTCCGGATAGGGTGAGCGCGTCCACCACCAAGCATAGGGACCCTTATTCAGTTTGTTGCCGTACCACTGACTGTACCCTTCCGCACACATACGACTGGCGCCCATCGCACGGGCGAAGTCGGTGGGGATCTTGTAAGCAGCCGTCGACTCGCTCGCAAGCATATCGATGCCGAAGGTCTTGCTGACGATCTCCGCCGCGCTGAGCAGGAACACCTTGTCCTCGGTGTCATTGCAAGCATGAGGGTTCCACCTCTCGTTGGTGGAAGCGACGCTGTTATCCACCTTTGTGGTGAGGACGAGCTCCTGTTCCTCGGGGGTGAACGCCGCCAAGAAAAAGTCGCGAATGATCCAATGACGGATGCCGCTCTGCTCGTATTCATTCTCTTCGCCCGACATCAGATAGTCTTCCTGCTCCATCCCCGCGAGAATGGGATAGTTCCCGAAAAGGTACGCGCCCGTCGCGAGGATCTCATCCGCGAAGAGGACGGCGACGCCGTCCTGCACGTTCAGAACGCACCATTTGATAGGTTGCACCTTAAACCAATAGACTTTGTTCTTCTCAATGGGCTCACCGCTCTTGAAGGTGTATTGATCCCCTGCGGGATCCGCCTTCCACTTGGCATAATAGGCGCCGTCCGAGCCCAAGTAGTAGCCGCACGGCTCCGCGGTCTCCGACACCGTGACGGAGGGAAGTTTCAGATCCTGCGGAAACGCGCCAAAGAAGAGCTCCCTGTCCTCCACGGTGGCGTGATGAATGTCCGGGGTATTAACGATAGTCTGCTTGTCCATATATTCTCCTTTTTTCATATCACGAAGGATATGGAACCGGTATTTCGGCTACGCCGACATGATGTACTTGCTACGCAAGCATAATGTATTTCGCTACGCGAAACATTGCTCTGATTCTATCCGAAAGACCTCTTCATCCGCCTGATCGCGAGCGCGGACGTGCCGTTGCCCCAACTATCACGAGCGCAAAGAAACGTGCAAATGCGAGGCTCGACGAGGAGACGAATAGGAGCGTACTTGTCGTACGTGACTATTCGGCGACGATGGCAGCAAACGAAGCAGATGTGCGTTTATTTGCGCTCGCGCTTTTTGGCGAATGCGAAGCATACCGACAAAACAAGAGCAACGCCCCACCCTACAGGCCAAGCCCACCATATCCCGCGAGAACCCATAAAGGACGCAAAGACGAAAGCAAGTCCTACGCGGAGCGCGAGGTCCACAAAGGTGCTGATCATGAATCTCCCCATCTTCTCCGATCCGCGGAGGATGCCGTCCGCCACGAGCTTGCCCGCCACGATGGCGTAGAACGGGGAAACGGTGACAAGGAATTCGTGCCCGACCATGAGCGCTTCGTCGCTGCCGTCATTCAGGAAGAGATACATGATATTGCGGTTGAAGAAGAAATAGACGAGGAAGAAGATCGCGGCGATGACTACCGCGATGACGGTGCCCCACAGGAAGCCCTCTTTCACCCTGCTCTCCTTGCCTGCGGCGAGGTTCTGCGCCGTGAAATTGGAAACGCCGTTGCCGACTTGGTGCATACTGGTCACTGCAAAGTTATTGAATTTCACAGAGGCGGCGTAGCCCGCGATGGTGGCGGTGCCGAAGGAATTGATGAGGCTCTGGAGCATGATGTTCCCCACCGAAATGAAGCTCTGCTGTGCGGTGCTCGGGATGCCGACGAGAAGGAACTCCTTGAAGGCTGCCTTCGAGAAGGCGCGTGGCTTCCCGTCCGTTTTGATGGCGCGGAGACGATATAGCAAGGTGCCGAATGCCGCCACCGAGCTGACGCCTTGGCAGATGAAGGTCGCCCAGGCGACGCCCTCGACGCCCATATGAAATACGGCGACGAAGAGGATATCCATGCCGACGTTGACGAGGGAAGATATCACGAGGAAGATGAAGGGAGTCAGCGAGTCCCCCATCGCGGCGAAAACGCCCGTGGAAACGTTATAAATGAAAAGGAACAGAAGCCCCGCGAGGTAAATGTACAGGTACGATAGGCTGTCGCCGAGGATCTCCGCGGGGGTATTCAGCACCTTGAGGAGCGGCTTGGCTGCGAGGACTCCGACGAGCATCAGCACCGTCGTCACGACGAGCGTGCTGATAAAGGACGTATTGATGGCGCTCTTCATCTCGGTGAAATTCTTGGCGCCGTAATTTTTCGCCGTGACGATGCTCGCGCCCATATTGCAACCGAAAGCGAAAGCGAGAAGCACGAGAGTGATCTCATAGCTATTCCCGACGGCGGCAAGCGCCGCCTCGCCGAGAAACTTCCCCGCCACCACGCTGTCCGCGATATTATAGATCTGCTGAAAAACGACGCTCAAAAAGAGAGGTAATATATACCTCAAGAGTACTCTATTCGTTTTTCCGACTGTTAGATCAACCATTTTCTCAATATATTATATGCCGCGTTCGTTTAATGCGGAATTCGGAATTCGGAATGCGGAATAATCGAACGCGATCCTCTTCCTCTTTCTTTCAAACAGAATGCCCGCGTATTGCGAGCACTGCTGTATTGCTATTCAATTTCCTTTTTGTCGCAGACCTTCCCCATCTCACCCCATCGGTGGCGGAGAAAGGCATAGATGCGAGGCTCGAATTACAATCTCATCGACGGTGGAGAGTGGTGCATAGGCAAGCGCTCTCCGAAGAGGCGGGTCTGAGCGTACTTCCTGTACGTGATGCCCGACGAGTGAGGTAGTTAGCGCCGCATAAGCGCCGCTATATGCCACCGATCAAGCGGTTTCGATCTTGCTGGCTTTTTGAAGCCCCAACTTCTCGATCGCATCCTCGCGCATCTTGTACTTCAAGATCTTGCCCGCCGCGTTCATCGGGAAGGAGTCCACGAAGTCGATATATTTCGGCACCTTGTGGCGCGCCATATTCGCGCCGATATACGCTTTCATCTCGTCAGCGGTCATGGTCTCGCCCTCTTTCAGTATGATGCAAGCCATGATCTCTTCTCCGTACTGCTCGTCGGGGACGCCGATGACCTGCACGTCGGAGACTTTCGGATGGGTGTAGATGAATTCCTCGATCTCTTTCGGATAGATATTCTCACCGCCGCGGATGATCATATCCTTCAGTCTTCCCGTGATACGGAAGTTGCCCTCTTTCGTGCGACAAGCGAGGTCGCCCGTATGGAGCCAACCGTCCTTATCGATGGCGGCAGCCGTCGCGGTGGGCATCTTGTAGTAGCCCTTCATAATATTGTAGCCGCGCGCGAGGAATTCGCCCGTCACTTCGTCGGGGCATTCCTCCCCCGTCTCGGGATTCACGATCTTGCACTCGATCTCGGGAAGGGGTCTGCCGACCGTGGCGACGCGCACCTCCAAAGGATCGTCGGTGGAGCTCATCGTACAGCCGGGGGACGCCTCGGTCTGCCCGTACACGATGGTGATCTCCTTCATATTCATCTTCTCCACCACGTCCTTCATCGCGGAGATGGGGCACGGGGAGCCCGCCATGATGCCGGTGCGCATATAGGAGAAATCCG
>JAFTBD010000080.1 GCA_017455385.1 Clostridia bacterium | reverse complement strand
CATTCCGCATTCCGCATTCCGCATTAGACGAGGTTCCGCATTCCGAATTGAAAAAAGCCGGCGCTATTTGCCGACTTCCCTCATAATGCTCGGATATTTGCGGATTTTTAATAGCCCCGTAATCCGGCTTTTTGCACAACTGCTTCGACGATGGCGAGGAATTTCTGCGCTTCCTCTTCGGGGAGTTCGTGGAGGAGACCTTGGGAGAGGTTATTCTCGCCGTCCTTGAATTTCTGTATGAAGAAATGCTTCGCGCCGCGAACGATCTCCGCGATCTTCCGGTAATTCGCGTCGCTGTGATATTCCGCGACGGCGGTGGTGCGGAACTCATAGTCGATGTCGCTATGCTTCAAGATGTCAACACTCTCTTTCACCTTCTCGATGAGCTTCTCGTCGTGGACGCAAATGACGTGGGGATAATTCTCATAGTCGGTCTTGATATCCATCGCCACGTAGTCGAGGAGCCCGTCCGCGAGAAGGTCACGGAGCACTTCGGGACGGGTGCCGTTTGTGTCCATCTTCACCTTGTAGCCGAGGGCGCGGACGCGAAGGATGAAATCTTTCAGCCCCTTCTGCAAGGTGGGCTCTCCGCCCGTAATGCAGACGGCGTCCACGAGACCTTTCCGCTTAGTGAGGTAGTCGAAGACCTCCTCCTCGGGGATCTCCGCCGCTTCTCCCGTCACGAGCGAGGCATTATGGCAGAAAGGACAGAGAAAATTGCACCCTTTCGTGAAGACGGTGCAGGAGATATAGCCGTCGAAGTCCACCATCGAGAACTTTTCCATTCCGCAAATAATCATTATCGCTCCTTTATGAAGAAAGGGCAAGCCCTGCCTGCCCTCTCGCGTATTCTTTATTTCTTACAGGGTGTCGATGTAATTTGCCGCCGCGATCGCCGCCACCGAGCCGTCCGCCGCCGCCGTCGTGACCTGACGGATGCGCTTACTGCGGCAGTCACCCGCCACGAAGAGCCCGGGCGTCTTGGTGAGAGTGTCTTCGCCCGCGAGGACGTAGCCGCCCTTATCGAGGTCGACGAGATCCTTGATGGCGTCGTTGCAGGGGATCTGTCCGACCGCGATGAAACAGCCTTTCACGTCGTAACGGCGCTCCGATCCGTCCTTCGTATTACGGAAGACAAGTCCCTTGAGAGTCCCTTGATCATCCGTGAGGAACTTCTGCAACGAGAGGTTATGCTCGTAGCTGACATTCTCCCTCGCGAGGACGGCGTCCACCATTGCCTTCTCGCCGAACCAGCGGTCGAAAAGAGTGCAGATATAGACGTGCTTGCAGCAATTGGACAGGAACATCGTATAGGACAGAGCGGTATTCGCGTCGCCGATCATCACGACGTCTTCGCCGGTGAAGAAAGCGCCGTCGCAGAGCGCACAATAGGACACGCCCTTGCCGATGAGTTCCTCTTCTCCCTCGACGCCGATGTGACGGTGCTTGGCGCCCGTCGCCCATATGACTGCCTTGGAATTATAGGTGTTATATTCGCATTTTACAAGAAAATCCTTCTCGCCGCGTTTCTCGACGGAGAGCACCTTGTCAAGCTCGAGCTCCGCGCCGAACTCGCTCATCTGCTCGAACATCTTATCCGCGAGGTCGCTGCCGCTTGAGGCTTTCACGGTAGGGAAATTCTCGATGCGAGGAGAATTGGACATCTGCCCGCCGATCGTCTCCCCCTCGATGACGAGGACGGTCTTACCGGAACGAAGGGCATACGTCGCCGCGGTCATACCCGCGGGACCCGCGCCTACAATGATGACGTCGTACATCCTTATTTCCTCTTGGACTCGATGAAGCCTTTGATCTCGCTGGCGTTCTCGTATCTGTCGTAGCCGCCTTGCCCATTCGGGACGAGGAGGGTCGGAGCCTTCCTGACGCCCATGGCGATGGTCTGATCTTTCTGATCTTCCGCATCGATCGGGGTATAGGCGATGCCTTCCCTATCCAGCATCATCTTGCTGAGCTTGCAGTTCGGGCAGGTCTTGGTGGTGAAAAGGAGCATACCTTCCGCCGCCACTTTCTGCGCGGTCTCTACCACCTGTCCCTCTGCGGACGCAGTCCTGTCGGTGCCCTTGAAGACGGAGCCCGCGATGTCGTAGGTCTTACGCATCTTGAACTCTTCCACCTTGCCGTCATTCCAGTTCTGCACCGGACGATAGTAACCGGTAATACGGCTGTAGACCTCGGTGGATCTGCCGCAGACGGGACACTTCCTCTGCTCGCCCGCGAGGTAGCCGTGCTCCGCGCAGATCGAGTAGGTCGGGCTCATGGTGTAATACGGGAGCTTATAATTCTCCGCGATCTTGCGAACGAGGTTCGCCGCCGCCTGCCAGCTGTCGAGCTTCTGCCCGAGGAAGGCGTGGAAAACGGTGCCGGAGGTATAGAGGGTCTGGAGCTCATCCTGAATGTCCAGTGCGTCGAAGATATCCGACGTGAAGCCGACAGGCAGGTGGGAGCTGTTGGTGTAATACGGGGTGGCGTCGCCTTCCGTCGCGGTGATGATGTCGGGATATCTCTTCCTGTCGTGCTTCGCCAGTCTGTATGCGGTGGACTCCGCCGGCGTGGCTTCGAGGTTATAGAGATCGCCATACATCTCCTGATAGTCGGAGAGCTTCTCTCTCATGAAGTTCAAAGTCTTCTTGGTAAATTCCTGCGCCTCGGTGTTCGTGAGGTCCTTGCGGATCCACTTCGCATTCAGGCACGCCTCATTCATACCCACGAGACCGATGGTGGAGAAGTGATTATTGAAGGTGCCGAGGTAACGCTTCGTGTAGGGATAGAGTCCCTCGCTGAGGAGCTTGGTGATGACCTCTCTCTTGACCTTCAGAGAGCGCGCGGCGATATCCATCAAGCGGGTGAGTCTCTTGAAGAACTCATCCTCATTCTGGGACAGATACGCGATACGCGGCATATTGATGGTGACGACGCCCACGCTGCCCGTGCTCTCGCCGCTACCGAAGAAACCGCCGGACTTCTTCCTGAGCTCGCGGAGATCGAGACGCAGACGGCAGCACATACTTCTGACGTCGGAGGGCTCCATATCGCTGTTGATATAGTTGCTGAAATAGGGGGTGCCGTACTTCGCGGTCATCTCGAAAAGGAGCTTATTATTCTCGGTCTCCGACCAGTCGAAGTCACGGGTGATAGAATAAGTGGGGATCGGATACTGGAATCCGCGGCCGTTCGCGTCGCCCTCGATCATGATCTCGATGAAAGCCTTATTCACCATCGCCATCTCTTTGACGCAGTCTTTATACTTGAAGTCCATCTCCTTGCCGCCGACGATGGCATTCAGCTCCGCCATATCGTTCGGCACCACCCAGTCGAGGGTGATGTTGGTGAAGGGAGACTGCGTGCCCCAACGGGAGGGGGTGTTCACGCCGTAGATGAAGGACTGGATGCACTGCTTGGTCTCCTTATCGGAGAGATTGTCGACCTTGACGAAGGGAGCGAGAT
>JAFTBD010000079.1 GCA_017455385.1 Clostridia bacterium | reverse complement strand
TGTTTATTCTCTTTCTCGAAGGGGAAGGACGAACTGCTCTCGCCCACCTTCGCTTCCACGCGCTCCTTGTCGCGGATGACGTCATAAGAGACGCCGTTGTATTTCTCGAGGGTGACCAAATAGAATTCGGCATTCTTGACCTTCTGCCAGAAGATGCCGTTGCCGCTGCTGTCGGGGATGGGCGCGGAAAGCGGTGTGGGCACGATGAGCTTGTTCTCCCACGTCGTCGCCGTTCCCGCGTAATAGACGTCATTCTCCATATCATAGCCGCCGAATACGCGGAGATAGACGGTAGTCGTGATGCCGTATCGTATCGTGGAAAGTTCGCATTTTGCATAGTCGTTCGAGCCTTCTATCGAGACTTCTTTGATCTCGGTGCGAAGGGCGACGGAGCCGACGGAAAGCACGACCTGTTTCTCGTCTTCGGTGAGCTCGTAGGTAGGCGCGAGAGTGAGCGTCCTAACGGTAAAGGAATATTCCGTCGATTCACTGCTGAGGCGCGTAATATTATCGCCGATCGCCGACACGCGGACGGTATACGTTCCCGGGACGGATCCGAAGCGGTACGCGGTGACCATCGTGCTGCCGTCTGCCACCACCTGCCACTCACCGCCATTGAAGCTCTCCTCCACAAGGTAGCCCGTCTCGCCGTCCGTGAACTCTTTGCTCCAAAGGAGACCCGTGACCGACTCGCTCATATCCGAATCCAATCTGATAATGGGTCTCGGAATGCGGGAGATATTCACGCTCGATCTCGTCGTCACGTCATCACCGACATACAGGATGGACGCGCTGTCGTCATAGCCAGCGGCGATACGGATCGATACGCTGTGCATCCCTTCCCCGCTGACGGTATAGGAGAAAGCGCGCTTGCCTGCCGCGTCTCTCTCGCCGAGCACGAGGAGTTGCTCCGCCTTATTCGTCTCGGACGCATAGGCATAGCGACCGATCGCCTTACCGCTGAAGGTGAGTCCGCTCCGCGTCAAACGATCCACCGACACGGGCACGACGCGATAAGAGAAAGATGCCGCATTGCTATACGCGATGCCGTCCTCATCGATGCTGATGACCTTGATGATATATTCACTGCCGCCCGACTCGAAGGGAAAGAAACATTCCTCCTGCTCTCTCGCCTCGGCGTCATTCACCTGCACGGAATAACGTTTGGCGCCGTCGACCGCCTCCCAACCGACGCCTTCCACGCCGTCCGAAACGACGTAACGAAGGGTGGGGGCTTCGAGAGTGGACGTGACGAGGATCATCTTCTCCACATAGACGGTGCCGTCGTAATATACGTTATTCTCTTGGTCGTAATATCCCTGCGCGAGAACGGTCAAGGTCACGTCGCGATCGGTCACGTAGACATAATCGGTGACCTGCGTGAGCTCGGAGACGACCTCCTCCGTCTTGACGGGATCGCCCGTCTCTTTATCGATGGTGACGACCGTCCTCGTGACCTCTATGGAGCAAATGCCGTTGGTCGTCCAAGTGGCGGTATGTTTGCCGTCCTCCCCGATCCTGACCCCGACGGAAGACACCGTCACGGCATTCACCGTGAAGGGATGCGCCACTGTCTTGGAGGGGGACTCCTCCTCGCCGATGAGGGCGCGCACGTAGAGAACGTGCTCTCCGGGCTCGGTACCGTGGATGGAATAGTAATAGCCGCGTTCGCCCTCCGTGAAGTCTTTGGACGCGTCGAGGGCGTATTCATAGATGACATTCGGGATGTCATACGAGAATTCCAGCCTATCCGGAAGAGACGCAATGCTCGGCAACGGATACATGGACTTCGCGGAGACTTCCGCGTGATAGCTAAAAGAGATCTCGGAGACCAGAAGCGACACCGTCTCGGAGGGCTTCGAGTTATTGATCTCGAAATAGAAAGAGAATAGATCGATGGGCTCCGCGAGTTTCCTTTCAATAGAGATATAGTCGTCGGTAGCGGAGAGCGTCTCGTAGGCGTCCGCCGTCCCGAGAAGATAATAAGCCGTGCCCGCCGTGTCAAGCGCCACGACCTTGATCTCAAGCACACGCGGAAGCGAAACCTTCATCGAGAAAGCATTGGCGATGCCGAGGCTTCTGCCCGTCCCGATATAGACGAAACGGTCGATCTCGGCGAAAACCGTTTGAAGCGAGAGCACAAGAGGCACTACTTCGCTTTCGCCTTCGGTGAGGGCATTCTCTTCGTTCGCAGAATCGTCCTCGGTCATTTCTCCGTCGCCGAGCGCCTCCCCTTCTTCGTCATTCGAGGGAGCGAAAGCGGGGACGAGAAACATATTCGGCTGCGTTGGCTTCTCGAAAGAGTCGGCGGTGGGAGACTTATAATACGTCGTCCATTCGTCCGACAGGTATTCGCCCGCCGCGCCCGCGTCGAAAGACAACGTGAGGTCGGCAGCCAGCCTGAATCTCTTGCCGTTGAGATACGTAGCGGCTATACCCTCGCCGATATCCGCGGTGAGATAATAGCCGTTATAGGTATAGAAAAGGTCGAGACGGAAGTCTTCGCCCGAGAGGTGCATCATAGCCGCCGCCTCGTCGAAATAAGCGCTGCCCGTCAAATAGAAATTCTCTTCGAGCGAGGTGGAATACAGTCGGAATTCTTCCCCGTCGAATGCAAGATAAACGTCATTTGGCTCATCCCCCTCGATCTCCTCTGTCAGAAGATAAGCGTTGCCGCAATGGAAGAGAGGCTGAGAAAGGGCGCTCGCCTCGCCATCCGAATAGGAGAAAGCGATGGGACCGAACTCCACCGTGCCCGTATCATCGGGAGAGGCGGCTGCGAGAACGACCTCGAGGGTGTCGAAACAAGCAATGAGCTCGGAGAGGGATCTAAGCGCCGTATATTTCGCGGGGATCGCAGGATCTGCGACAAGCGCGGAAGAAAGGAGCTCGGCAGGCTTAATCTCCCCATTCACGAGCCAACCTTCGTCCGCGATCGAGACGGAGAAACGTTGCCAATAAGCGGGCAGGACGCCGAGGGAATATGCGAGGGTATAGTCATTCGCGCTGTCTCTGAGCCGGAGAGTGACGGATGCGAGATCATCCCCTTTCGCGTCGAAAGAAACGAGATCATAGCCGTCTATGCCGCGTTGGCGATAGGAATAAGCATAGGGGGTGCCGTCCTTTTTATAGGTGAAAACGAAGCTCGGCGTGCCATCGTACTTCTCCCCTGCTTGGACGCCGTCCGCGATCGGCGCGCGCCATCCTCTCACGCTATCAACGAGGACAGGCTCGCTCGCGGGAACGGTGAAGGAAACATCCGTCACCGATTCGGTGGGATAATATACGTTACGTGCCGAGTCAAACCCCGCCATAGCGACGAAGGTGACCGTGCCGGACGACCGAGCGTAGAAACCGGTCGGATCCACTCTGTAATAGGCAAAACCGTTCTTGTACGCGAATGCATCATCCTGTCCGTTCGTGGCGACGGTGCCGGATGAGGAGGCGACTTTACGAGCGAGGGCAAGACCGACGTACGTAAAGGATGCGCTGTCGGAAGTCGTCTTGGTGGCGACGAGCGAAGTGGCGGTCGTCGTATAGCGAAGCTCCGTGGGCTCGCTGTCCGAATAATTCTCCCCGTCGCCGATCGCCTTGACGCGGAAAACGTGAGCGGCGATCACGGTGGAGAACTCCGCACGATCCGCGGCGTAATACTCCCCGCCGTCTATCGATATCTCATAGGAAGAGGCGTTATCCACGCGCCCCCAAGCGAGGCGATCCCCGTTCACGACGATTTCGGGAGACGAGAGCGCATTGTAAGAGGAAGATAGCGTGGCGGAGCGGGTCAGCGACTTGCCGCTGTAAAAAACATTATTCGCGGCGTCGAAACCGCCGATCGCTCTGACAGAGATACGGACGGAATCCTCCGCGGTGTAAGTCTTGTCGGTATAGAGGGCGTATTCCCCGTCGCCGACTTTGAGATAAGTCTCTTTCGCCTTCACCGTCCAAGAAGCGGTCATGCCGTTCACCGCGATGGCGGAGAGAGACACGGGTACCGTGCGATAGGTGTAGATGGCTGTGGCGAGGACTGTCGTTTCATCGGCGGGATCCAAAGCGTTGATGACGACGGAGTGCTCCCCTTCCGTATCCGAGAAAGAAATGGGCGACGAAGCGTCTATATCGAAAAAGACGCCGCCGTCCGTGGAATATACGAATCTCGTTTGGTCTTTATAAGAGAAGGAAATGCCTGCTTCGGAGAAGGTGACGGCGACTTCGTCCGGCGATGTGGGAATTACTTCGACGTTGCCGCAAGCGAACAGTCCCAATATCGCAAGGAAGATCAAGGCGATCACCATCGAAAGAAGAGCCGTTTTCTTCATACGCACCTCCGCGCAAAAATATACATAATAATTATAACATAATTATAACTATAATTTCAATACGATTTTTAAAGAAAAAAAGCGCTATTGCGAGGGGAATATTTTATTTTCCGGGGGCGCGGCGCACGCGCAGGCGCGAGCGATCTGAATATTCGGGTTTAGGGGGGCGGGCAGCTTGTAGGGCACAAAAAAAAAGAGGCAGGTCGCCCTGCCTCGCTCGCGTTCTGTCGACTCATTTATTCTCGGCTACGGCTTGCTTCACCGCCTGTACGAGCTGATCCGCGCAAGAAGTGGATCGAAAACCGCAAGTATTCCCTTCGCAGCGCGAAACGATATAGTCCGCGGTCTGCCCCTCGAGGAGCTTCGCGATCATCTTGAGATTCCCGTTGCATCCGCCGATGAAGACGATGTCACGGACGATGCCGTCCGTCAAGTCGAAACGTATCTCGGACGCGCACGTCCCTTTCGTTCTGTATTGGTATTTCATCTTTACTCCTTTTTCATGCCCCAGGCGGCATTGATGAGATCGTACGCATAGGTGCCATTCAAACAAATGCCGTAAAGCGGGACGATACTGCCGTGCGTACGTCTGGCTTTTACGGTGCTTCCGCTCGTCCATCCGTTACACATATGGAGTCGCATCCAACGCTGATGCTCGATATTGATGATACGGATGTATTCCTCAAGTGTGAAGACGGAATTCGACACCGGCAAGCCTTGCTCTTTCCTTATTTTGTCTTCTATTACTTTTTTCTCCAAACGCTTCTGATAAAGCCTCTTATAGACGTATCCGAACATATGGGCGCTCATATTGGATTCCTTTTCCCACAGTTGCGCTCTGCACCAATTGCACCAACGGAGGAATGGCGCGTATCTGATATAATCGAAGAACCCGACAGCGTCCGAGCGATCCAAGGCATCGCTCAACATTGTTTTTATCGTATTCTTTTCCCGATCGATCTTTTTCGTGATCTTGACCTCTTTCAGTTTTTTCTCGGACCAAGTAGACAACGTGCAGAATGTAGCTAAAATATTGGTAGCGACTTCTTCGGAGAAAGGCAATTCCCTACCGGTGCAATAATCGGCTACGATACGATTCACAGCCTCGCTGATCTTCATTTTCACGCCTTCCACAGGCTTCTTCCCTTCGGGAAGACGATTCTGATCGTTGTAATATCGCTTATTGGCGGAAACGTCATCTCCCGGTTGATCAAAATACAGATTCACCATCAAGGAGCTCATATTGCTCGCGCGATCATAGTTGACGGCGTACTGCGCGATCTCTCTATAGGCGATCACGCTCTTGGCGGAATAGATCTCATTATTACTGCCGACCACGATCAAGATCAAGCTGTCCGAATAGTGATAAACTTTCGCTCCACGGATCTCCTTGTACTCCGTCGAAGGATCGATAAGGTCTTCTTTACCGCCGCGAACATTCTTCGCGATATTTGCGTTATAGGTGTTGATAAGGGCAAGATTCTTCTCGTCCCACACGTTCATGAAGATGATCTGTTTCTTGACCTTTTCCGCAGGTTGACTTTGTTGCTCTTTCAGAATATCGATGATCAAGGCGTTTGCGATCTTGATATTATGATAGTCGTCGCCGGTGGCGATCGTAATGAATTCGGGGCGAACGATCTTATCAGAACCGGTGCCCGTATATTCGTCCAGTTTCTTCACGAAATCAAAGTCAAGGACGGATATCTTATGCAAAGTGATCGCCATGGGGCTGATCTCTCTGTCGTGCGTCATCACTTTATCGGGAACTTGCACACGTATGGAATCTATCGCTGCCTTTCTGATCTCTTTTATGCGCCAAACGATGAGCTTGTCTTCGGGACGCATTTTCTCGTAATCCTCGCCGATCTCGGCACATTCTTTTCTTAGCTCATCTTCCTGTTCTGCGTTAAACGTGATATGTTTCGGTCCTCTCTTGCCCGAATCGTCCGTCGCGGTATTCTCCACCTCGAAGCATACCGTCATCGGATTTTCATATTGAAGAAGACCCGCGATATCCGTCGCGGCGGGGTCATACGCCTCAACGTGGAAGGTGGAAACAAAGTCTTCCTCACTCGAAATATAAGCCGTCTGAACGTAAAGATTCTTGACGATCGTCTGCGCGGTAAGCCCATAGCCGACCGAACAAACGTGGATATTCCCACCGAGGAAGTCGTCGGCGATCGGATATTGATTCAACACCTGTTGGAATGCTTCCACGGCAGAATAGGATATGGCTGTGGCTTCATTCCAAACACTGTCGTTCGAGATGTAGCTGAAGATCGCGAGAACTTCGGCATTCGTCATTTTTCGTTCCTTAAAGAATCGGAAAGTATCATTGCTTTTCCCGAAAATATCGGCGTCGAAGAGAGCTTCATCGAAGTCTTTCCGATCGGGCGCAGTGCGCCAATTCTCTTCGATCGGATTGTCTTTATGCGTTTTGGCATCACGCCACTTTTTCAAGAAAAAAGGTGCCACTAAATTCTCGATCTCAAAGCGGAAAAGGTCGACCTTATGCTGATATGCCTGATAATTCACTTCCCTCTCGGAAAGTACGTAATATTCAATGAAAGAGGCTTCCAAAATGCGTTTGATCTGTTTTTCTTTATGCTTTTCCTTGATCTCTTTGATATGACGTTTCACATCCGTAAAGACGAATTCCATATTCTCTTCTTCCATCGGAACGTGATTCTTCGCATTAAAAGAACAGATTACCAAACGACCGGGTTTCTTTCTCGGATCGGTCTTTTTCGCTTTCCCGCCCGCTTTGACGGTGTTCTCGTTCTCTTTTATGAATTTATAGAAATTCCCCCAAGAATCCAAACCGTTATGCACGTTGAGCTTTAAGACGTTCGTCAAACTTTTTTCGCTCTCGTTATAGGACCAATAAGCGAAGCCATTCGCCATCACTTGACGGCAAAGCTCGTCCTTCCTGTCAAAGCTATCGAGATCGGGTCCGGCAAAGATAATGACCGCATTCTTCTGATCCTCCTCGGTCATCGTCGGTTTTTCTCCATCCCCGAGAGTCTCTTCCCTCTTCCCGGCGATGGATTCCGCGAGAAGGATGGTCTCCTTGGTCAATGCGGTGAAAACGTAATAGTCGTATTTCTTATGGAACAATTTGGAGCGCCACCTCTTGAAAAAGAGGCTGAAACGCGAATAGATCTCATAATTCGCCGTTGCGGCGATGACGCTGACGAACATAATGGCGGTCAACAGAGACGAGCCGTAAAAACACAATTGATAGCCAAATGCGATGGACTTATCATACAATCCGTCTACCCCTTCGAATGTGAAATTACCTACGCCGGCATAGATAGACCGAATTATGTCCAATACGCCGTATTTCATCGTGAAAGCGTGCGTACCCTCGTAACTCTGAAAGAACAAAACGATCTTAAAAACTATATTGATAACAACGACGAAGAGCAACGTTAGAAATTCCGGTAAGAATTTGGCGCTCGCCTTTTTTCTTCTCAACCAAAGATACCCACCCATTAAAGGTACGTATAGCAATATAAAACAAAAAATAGTGATGAGAATTCCGCCAATATAAGCGAATACATCACCGACCGAAGCGCTTATCAGGATCATTGCGTGCCCTCCTTCGACCAGCCTGCCCCGCGCAATTGCGAAGACACCGATCAAAAAATATATAAAAATATTTTATCATTTAGTGTCGAAAATGTCAATAGTGAAATACATTCACTGAATTACTACCGCGCGCGACATTAATTTAATGCGGAATTGAAACGCTTCGCTTTAATTAGGAATTAGGAATTCGGAATGAAGGTTGCGCTACGCGAGAGTGGAGTGTGGAGAGTGGAGAGTGGAGTTGCGGTGACGCTGCGCTTTAATGCGGAATGCGGAATTCGGAATGCGGAATAATGGATACGCTGACGCTTTTTAATTAGGAATTATGAATTATGAATTAGGAATTAAG
>JAFTBD010000078.1 GCA_017455385.1 Clostridia bacterium | reverse complement strand
GCGTCGACGCCATTCATCGCGGCGGCGTAACTGCCGATATATTTCTTGACGCCATAAGCGAACATATCGAGCGCAAGACGCGCCTTGTCATTGCCCTCGTCGCAGAGCGCGGCAAGATCTCTGAAGTCGCTGACGCCCGCGATGCCGTATACACCGCTGCGCTTATTCAGGCAAACATTTACCGTCTCGGAGATGCCCATACCCGTCTTATTCATAATGGCTTCGAGGAGAGCGGGATCGATATCGCCGCAACGCGTTCCCATCGGAACACCTGCAAGCGGCGTATATCCCATCGAGGTGTCAACGCACTTCCCTGCTTTCACGGCAGCCATAGAGGAGCCGTTGCCGAGGTGGCAAGTGATGATCTTGGCATCTTTCTTGCCGAGGTATTTGATGGCTTCCGACGAAACGAACTTATGGCTGGTGCCGTGGAAACCGAAACGACGCATACGCCATTTGGTGTAATACTCCTCAGGGAGCGCATAGCGGAAAGCGTAGTCCGGCATGGTCTGATGGAAAGAAGTGTCGAATGCCGCCACCTGCGGAACGGGAAGGAGCTTCCTGCACGCGCAAATACAGGCGATATTCGCCGGCATATGCAAAGGCCCGAGCTCTTTATTCTTCTCGCAGATACGGACGACTTCGTCATCGATAAGGACAGACTCTTTGAAGTCTTCCGCGCCGTGGAGCACACGATGACCGACCGCATTGATCTCGGAGAGGCTCTTCACCACCCCGTACTCTTTCGAGGTCAGCGCGGTCAGGACCAAACTGAGCGCCTCGGTGTGGGTGGGCATATCGTGCTTGATCTCGTACTTCTTGTCGCCGACGCGATGTACGAGGACGGAATCTTTCATCGTGACGCGCTCGCAAACGCCCTTCGCGAGAACGCTCTCGGTCTCCATCTCGATGAGCTGATATTTCAGGGACGAACTACCTGCATTGATAACGAGTATTTTCATTGTTTTCTCCTTATTTCGCACACTGAACGGCAGTCACTGCGACGACGCCGACGACGTCCTCCGCGACACATCCGCGGGACAGGTCGTTCACGGGAGCGGCAAGACCCTGACAGATAGGTCCGATCGCCTCCGCGCCGCCCAGTCTCTGTGTGAGCTTATATCCGATATTGCCCGCTTGCAAGTCGGGGAAGATGAGAACGTTCGCCCTGCCTGCGACCGCGCTACCCGGCGCCTTCAGAGAAGCGACCTCGGGAACGAGCGCCGCATCAAGCTGCAATTCGCCGTCGAGCATGAGGTCGGGCGCCTTCTCGTGCGCGATCCTCGTCGCATTCTGCACCTTGGTCACGTTGTCGTGCTTCGCACTGCCCTTCGTGGAGAAAGACAGCATCGCCACTCTCGGCTCGATGCCCGCGATCTTCACCGCGCTCTCCGCGCTGGCGATCGCGATATCCGCGAGCTGTTCCTCATTGGGATCGATATTCACCGCGCAGTCACCATACACCATAACGTCCTTCTCTCCGTACTTGGAGCCCTCGGGCAGACACATGATGAAGCAACTCGACACCGTGCTGATGCCGGGCGCGGTCTTAATGATCTGAAGGGCGGG
>JAFTBD010000077.1 GCA_017455385.1 Clostridia bacterium | reverse complement strand
TGCCGCCGCCGAAAAGCGCACGCACCGCGTCCGCCTGATCCGCGCCGATCTCCATCATAAGTTTGCCGCCCTCCGCAAGGAGCGGAGCCACGGTAGCCGCTATCTTCCTGTAATAATCCAGCCCGTCCGTGCCGCCGTCCAAGGCGAGGCGAGGCTCTTTCTTGACGAAAGCGTCCAAAGTATCCACCGTCGCGGAGGGGATATAGGGCGGGTTCGCCGTGATGAGATCGAAGGTGCCCTCGATATTCTCGAAAAGATCGCTTTTCACGAAGGTGACATTTACGCCGACTTTCTCCGCATTCTCCTCGGCGAGAGCGAGCGCGTCTTCGCTGATATCGGACGCCGTGACGGACGCCCCCGTTTTCAAAGCGAGCACGACGGCGATGGCGCCGCTACCCGTGCAAATATCCAAGATACGGGAGGTCGCATCAAGCCCAAGCCCGAGCGCCGCCTCCACCAACACTTCGGTGTCGCCGCGGGGGATGAGCGCACGCGCATCCGTCTTGAGCTCCACACCCGCGAAATCCGTCACGCCGAGGACGTATTGCATCGGTTCGCCCTCTTTGATACGCATCGCCGCACGGACGACCGCCTCTTTCTCTACGTCGGAAACGGTGACGAGCATCGGGAGCTCGCTACGCGAGACACCGACGTAATGCACGAAGAGCCAGTCCGCGATGGTCTCCGCTTCGTCCGTCCCCTTGAGAACGGATAAGACCTCGTGCCGCGCGAGCTTGTAATCTTTCTTGATGACGAAACGAGTGGTGGGGATGGTCTCATCCGCCTCCATCTTCATCACGGTCGTGAATGCGGTCAGCGACACCTCGAGCATCGAGTCGTCCGGCTCCCTCGTCGTCAGACGTTGGAACCACAGCCCCGGCGCCTTGATGACGCGCACGAAAGCATTGTCGAACTTCGCAAGGAATTTCAGCACCTCATACGAGAACCCCGCCACGACGGGCAGGAGCGCGAGACGAGTGACGAAACGGAGCAGGAAGGACACGATGCCTTTATACTCGTCGAAAGTCGGCAGGAACGCCGTAATGATCAGACTGACGAACACCGTGATGACGAGAAAACTCGTGCCGCAACGGTCGTGCACACGCGTCATCTTGCGCGCATTCTCCACCGTGAGCTCTTCCCCGTGCTCGAAACAAGAGATGACCTTATGCTCCGCGCCGTGATACATAAAGACGCGTTTGATATCCGGCACCAAAGAAACGAGGAACATATACGCCAGCAATATGATGAGTCGCACCCCGCTCACGATGAGATTCCTCCACACGTAGAAGATATCACCGAAACCCGGGATGTGCTCCAAGAGTTTCACGATACCGACGGGCAACGCGACGAAAAGACCAATGGCGAAAGCGACGCCGAGCACCACGCCGATGATGATGGCGATGTCCACGACGCTCTTCTCCCCTTTCTCCGCGAGCCAGAGCTCGAACTTGGAGGGCTCTCCCTCCTCCTCGCCGTAGACCTCCGCGGAACGGGTGAGCACCTTCGAGCCGACGATCATCATCGCGAAAAAGTTGATGAAGCCGCGCAGTATCGGCACCTTCATCCACCACTTTTTCTGCGGCGATATGCGTTCGCTCTCGACTTGGATGGTTCCGTCGGGCGTGCGAACAGCCGTGGCGACGCTGCGCTCCCCGCGCATCATCACCCCTTCGAGCACCGCCTGACCGCCGATCTTGGACACGAACTTTCTCATCTGACCTCTCTATAATGCGAGCATACGGAACGCCTGTGAGCGCTCCGTATAAAATAAAAATGCGTTGTCATCATTCAACAACGCACTTTCCGATAATTATTTGTTCCTGCTATAGCGGTTGTTGAACTTTTCGACTCTGCCGCCGGTGTCCACGAGCTTCTGCTTTCCGGTGAAGAAGGGATGGCA
>JAFTBD010000076.1 GCA_017455385.1 Clostridia bacterium | reverse complement strand
CCGAAAGTTTCGGGAACGCTGTTCATAATAATATCCTCCTTATAGCGTTTTCGATCGAAACAGTCCTTATAACGAAAAAGGGCGCCACGGAATAACTCCGCAGCGCCTTTGCTGTTTCAACGCCTTTAATTTAGCACCGCGGAGAATGGCTGTCAAGAGTTTTTACGAACTTTTTCAAAAAACTTTTTCGCTCGATAAAGCGCCTTTAATATCCTCATAAATGCCCTTTATTTCGGGATTTTTTATAAAAAACTTTTCGGAAAACCGTTGACAAAAGCCGTCCCTCGGGACTATAATCCGATTGTACGAACAAAGGCGTTCGTTCCGATCTTTCGGGTCACCCCCGATACTTCGGAGCGGGCGCCCTTTTTTGTTTTATCCGACCTGAAAATCGGAAAGAGAGGTGAACTTATGTTATTGGAAGGAGAATTCAGAAATCCCGCCGGCTGTGCGATCTCGGCGATCTTCGATAAGACCGGCGCGCGCTTTTCGGGCGCGGACATCATCGACTCCATCGCGGTGATGCGCGATCGTTCCAACGGACTCGGCGGCGGCTTCGCCTGTTACGGCATTTATCCCGACAAGAAGGATCTGTATGCGTTCCACGTTTTCTTCACGATCCACAGCGCGAGAAAGGACTTCGAGGAATACATCGCCCGCTATTATGAGATCGATTCCGACGAGGATATCCCCACGCGCAAGATCCCCGAGATCGTGGATGAGCCGGAGATCCGCCGCTATTTCGTCTATCCCAAACAGAAATATATCGACTTCGTGAAGACGGGCCCCGATGAGTGCGTCTTCCGCACCGTCTTCGCGGTCAATACCGAGATCAAGGGCGCCTATATCTTCTCGTCGGGCAAGAATATGGGCATTTTCAAGGCGGTGGGTTTCCCTGAGGACGTCGGGAGGTTTTATATGCTCGACAGTTACGAGGGGTATCTCTTTACCGCACACGGGCGTTATCCGACCAATACGCCCGGATGGTGGGGCGGCGCACACCCGTTCGGCTTGCTCGATCTCTCGGTCGTGCATAACGGCGAGATCAGCAGCTACGATGCCAACCGCCGCGCAATGGAAATGTACGGCTACAAGTGTACGCTTCTCACCGACACCGAGGTCATCACCTATATCCTCGACTATCTGACGAGAAAGAAAGGGCTGACCTTTCGTGAGAGTGCCGAGGTCATCGCCGCGCCCTTTTGGTCACGTATCGACCGCATGAGCGAGGAAGAAAGGGCTCGCGCCACCTACCTCCGCGACGTCTTCTCGGCGGAGCTCGTGACGGGACCTTTCTCCATCATTGTCGGCTTTGACGGCGGCGTGATGGCTCTCAATGACCGCTTGAAACTCCGCACCCTCGCCGTGGCGGAGAAGGGGGACAAGGTGTATATGGCGAGCGAGGAAGCGGCCATCCGCCGTGTGTGTCCCTCGTTTGACAAGATGTTTTACGCGGAGGGTGGCAAGCCCATCGTGTACCGCGTGAAAGGAGGCAAACAATGATCGACTACAACGTGGCGCCCTTTGAAGTGGTGCGCGACTACGACAAGTGCGTGAATTGCCGCGTATGTGAAAGGCAATGTTCCAACGAAGTCCATCACTATGAGGAAGGCTTCGGCAAGATGATCTCGGACTCTGCCAAGTGCGTGGACTGTCAGCGTTGCGTCTGTCTGTGTCCGACCAAGGCACTCAAGATCGTCCCGAATCAAAATGCTTTCCGTCCCAATGCGAACTGGCAGCAGAAATATCTGACCGAGATCTACAAGCAGGCGGAGTCGGGCGGCGTCCTTCTCTCCTCGATGGGAAACCCCGAGCCGTTCCCCGTTTATTTCGATAAGATCTTGATCAATGCGTCGCAGGTCACGAATCCGTCCATCGATCCTTTGCGTGAACCGATGGAGACCCGCGTCTTCCTCGGAGCCAAGCCGCAGACCATCGAGAGGGACGCGAGCGGCAAGATCGTTACAAAACTGCCTCCGAGATTAAAACTCTCGATGCCCGTAATGTTCTCGGCGATGAGCTATGGATCCATATCTTATAACGCACACGCGGCGCTTGCCCGTGCGGCGGAGAAGCTCGGCATCTATTACAACACCGGAGAGGGCGGACTGCACAAGGATTTTTATAAGTATTCTGCCAACACCATCGTGCAGGTAGCGTCGGGTCGTTTCGGCGTGCATAAGGACTATCTGGAGGACGGCGCGGCGATCGAGATCAAGATCGGGCAGGGCGCCAAGCCGGGCATCGGCGGACATCTCCCGGGCGCGAAGATCGTCGGGGACGTCAGTAAGACCCGCATGATCCCCGAGGGAAGCGACGCGGTCTCTCCCGCACCTCACCACGACATTTATTCGATAGAAGACCTCCGTCAGCTCGTCTATTCCATTAAGGAAGCCACGGAGTATAAAAAGCCCGTCATCGTTAAGATTGCGGCGGTGCATAACGTGGCGGCGATCGCGAGCGGTATCGCGAGAAGCGGCGCGGACATCATCGCCATCGACGGTTTCCGCGGCGGTACGGGCGCGGCGCCCACCCGCATTCGCGATAACGTAGGCATTCCCATTGAACTCGCACTCGGAAGCGTGGATCAAAGGCTCCGCGAGGAAAATATCCGCGACAACGTCTCCCTTGTTGTCGCGGGTAGTATCCGTTCCAGTGCGGACGTCGTGAAAGCGATCTGCCTCGGCGCGGACGCGGTCTATATCGGATCGGCGTCTCTCGTTGCGATGGGCTGTCACCTCTGCCGCACCTGCAATTACGGGAAGTGTAATTGGGGCATCGCCACCCAACGCCCCGACCTCGTGAAGAGGCTGAATCCCGACATCGCGGCGGAGAGGCTCATCAATATGCTGACCGCTTGGAACCACGAGATACAGGAAATGATGGGCGGCATGGGTATCAACTCGATAGAAGCTCTCAGGGGCAATCGTCTGATGCTCAGAGGCGTCGGACTCAATGAAAGGGAACTCGCGGTGCTCGGGATCAAGCACGCGGGGGAGGTGTGATATGAAGAAGATCTACGTGAAGGAAGAATGGTGCCTTGGCTGCCACCTGTGCGAATTCGAGTGCGCCTACGCGAATAGCGGAATAGGGAATATCGTCCTCGCCTTGAAGGACAAGGAGATCGACCCGAACGTCAAAGTGCTCTCGGACGGCAAGATCACCTTCGCTGTATCCTGCCGCCATTGCGACGAGCCGCTCTGTATCTCCGCCTGCATCTCCGGTGCGCTCAGCAAGGACGAGACGGGCGCGGTGATGGTGGATAAATCGAAATGCGTCGGGTGCGGCAGCTGCGTGATGGTGTGCCCGTACGGCGCGGTCAGGATCACCAAAGAGGGAACGGCGAATAAGTGCCAGCTCTGTATGAATAACAGTTGCGGTGAGCCGCTCTGCGTGAAAAAGTGCCCGAACGGCGCCATCGTCTATGAGGAGAAGTGATATGAAAAAGTACGTTTTGATCGGCGGATCCATAGCGACGAAAGGCGCGATAGAAGGCATTCTTTCGGTAGATAAAAGTGCGGATATCACCGTCATTTGCGGAGAAAAGCGCCCGCTGTATTCCCGCCCCTTGATCTCCTATGCTTTGGAGAAGAAGACGACGGACGAGAAGATGTTTTTCCACGGCGAGGATTATTATGAGAAGAAAGGCGTCAAGGCGGTCTATGGCGTGGCGGAAAAGGTCGATCCCGAGGAGAAGGTCGTCATAGCCGAAGGCAAAGAATATCCCTATGATGAACTACTGGTTGCAACGGGCTCCAAACCCTTTGTCCCGCCCATCAAAGGACTCGAGAGCGTCACCAAGAAGCATACCTTCTACACGATGGACGATATGCTCGCCCTTCGCGCCGACCTCGAGAAAGGCGGCAAGGTGCTGATCGTGGGCGCGGGACTTATCGGTATGAAATGCGCGGAAGGCGTCAAGGAATACACGGACGACATCGTGATCGCGGATATGGCGCCTCGTCCTCTGCCTGCGGCGACGACGCCCGAAGCGGGTGCTATCGTGCAGGAAAGGCTCTCATCCATCATCGACTTCCGCTTGAATGCGGCGCTCGATCATTTCGATGGCAATAAAGCGGTCTTCGGTAGCGGCGAAGAAATCGAGTTCGACATCCTCGTTCTTGCGCTCGGCGTGCGTCCGCAGGTCGGACTCCTCAAGGAGATCGGCGCGGAAGTGAATCGCGGTATCATCGTGAATGAAAAAATGCAGACGAATCTCCCGCACATCTACGCCGCGGGCGACGTCGTGGAATCCTACGAAGCCGTAGGGGAGAGCAAGCGACTTTTGCAGCTCTTCCCGAGCGCCTATCTCGGCGGCAAAACGGCGGGCAAAAATATGGCGGGAGAGGAATGCGTATTCCTCACCGATATCCCGATGAACGCGACCAACCTTTTCGGCGTGCGCATCACGTCGGCGGGCTTGTTCGTGGGTGAAAAGACCGAGGTCACGGTCGGCGAGGATTACCGTGCCCTTTACGCCGAGGGCGGTGTGATCAAAGGATTTATCCTGATCGGCGACTCGACGCGCGCGGGCATTTTGACCGATTTTATCCGTAAGAAGCGCCCGATCGGAGAATCGGACACAAAGGAACTTTTGGCAGGACGCGATCTGTCCGTGTATCCCGCGGATGAGAGAAGAGCGGCGCTTGGAGGAAAGTATGAAATATAACGGAAAGACCTACAAGGTAAATGAGATCAACGACGCCATCAAAGCGGCGGGCGGCACGGCTACTTTGACCGAAGTCCTCGGAGAAAGATTTATTGCCTGCGGCTTAAAGGAAGGCGTCGTCACCATAGAAGGCACGCCCGGCAATGCGCTCGGCGCGTACTTGGACGGTGCGAAGATAATCGTCCACGGCAATGGGCAGGACGCCGTCGGCGACACGATGAACGAAGGCAAGATCGTCATCCACGGCTCGGTGGGGGATACCCTCGGCTATGCGATGCGCGGTGGCAAGATCTTCGTTCGGGACAACGTGTGTTACCGTGCCGGCGTACATATCAAAGAGTACGGGGACAAGGTGCCCGTCATCGTGATCGGCGGGACGGCAGGCTGTTTCCTCGGTGAATACATGGCGGGAGGCGTCGTCATTGTCTTAAATAAAGACAATGCCAAAGACCCGATCGCGGATTATACCGGCGTCGGAATGTACGGCGGAAAGATCGTCGTGCGTGCGGAATCGCTTGACACCGTTCTCCCCGAACAAATAAAATGTAGGCGTATGGAAAACGGTGAACTTTCGGCATTTACTCCTTACATAAAGGAGTATTGCTCGGAGTTCGGCAGGGCTGATCCAAAGCTTTGGACGGGCACTGTTTACCTTTTACAGCCGGACAGCAACAACCCGTATAAGCGGCTTTACACCAACAATTAGGAGGATAGTATGAACGATTTCGGCGATTTTGCGGCATTTGTCAAAGAGGGTGACGTGAAGTTTATTCGCTTGTCTTTCGTGGACCTTTCGGGTCGGCAGAAGAATGTTTCCGTGATGGCGGACGGCTTCGAGGAACATCTCGCGGACGGCGTGGTCATCGAGGGAAAGGGGGCGGGCTTCCCGTCCGAAGCGGAGATCCGCTTGGTCCCAGATATGGGCACGGTGCACATCCTGCCTTGGCGTCCGCAACACGGCAGAGTGGCGAGGTTTCTCTCTTCGGTGAGGAGCATTTCGGGGGAGCCGCTTCCCTTCGACACCCGCAAGGTGCTCGCGGACACGGTCGCTCTGCTCAAAGAGAGCGGCTATACCTCCGAGCTCGGCACGGACAGCGAATTCTATCTCTTCCAGCTCAGCGAAGCGGGGGATCCCACCTTCGCCACGCAGGACAAAGCGGGCGCCTACGACATCGCCCCTCTCGATAAAGGGGAGAACGTTCGCCGCGAGATCTGCCTGACGATGGAGGAGATCGGCATCGATCCGCTTTCTTCCCATCACGAGCAGGGTCCGGGACAGAATGAGATCACCTTCGTGGAGAGACCCCCACTCGAGGCGTGCGACAATTACGTGATCTTTAAGTCGGTCGTCAAGGCGATCGCATCGCGTAATGGGCTGTACGCTTCTTTTATGCCCAAGCCGCTTGCCTCCGAGCACGGCAACAGCCTAACTGTTAATTTCGATATCAAGAAGGATAAAAAGTCTATTTTCTCGGGTGAGACTCCCGAACTTGCCGAAGCCTTTATCGCGGGCGTTCTTCGTCGTGCGCGCGACTGCGTGATATTTGCGCAATCCGTACCCAATTCTTACGACAGGCTCGCCGCCTATCCGCATATCGTCCCCATTGCGCTCGGGGAGAAACGCGACAGTTTCATGCGTTATACGCATAAGCACGGCGACGTGAAACTCGCGCTTCGTTCGCCCGACAATGCGAGCAACCTGTATCTGACCGTGTCTCTCGCGCTTCGTGCGGGACTGGAAGGGATCAAGGATGGGCTGAAACTGTCTGACGTCCCCGCCGCCTCTCTCCCTCTCTCGATGGACGAGGCGTTGCAAGATGCGGCGGGTAGCAAGTTCTTGAAGAGCGTGCTCGGCGAGACCTTGCTCTTCGCTTATCTCGAGGAGAAGGCAAAAGCACTCGATGAGTACGATAAGGATAATAAAGCATATTTCCAAAAGGAATTCGAAAGGCTGTAAGCAGACGTGAGAAACGCATTGATCGTGACGCCGAGAGCCGAAGACCTTGAGTGGTTCAAGGAAGATCTGGCGAAACTGAATATCGAAGAAATGCTTGTCGCGAAGTCCGCAGGGGAAGCTCGGCGGATCTTTATCGAACGCATCTTCGACCTTCTCGTGATCAATGCGCCCCTTCCCGATGAAAACGGAGTACGTCTTGCCGTGGACGTCATCGGCGGCAAAGCAAATCAAGTCATTTTGATGGTCAAGCGGGAGTACGCCGACGAGATCGCCGCCAAGGTGGAAGATTACGGCGTTTTCACGGTGGAGAAGCCGCTGACGCACGCGGCGTTTTGGCTCGCTCTCAAGATGACGAACGCTGCATTCAATCGCACGCGCAGCTTCTTAGATGAAAATG
>JAFTBD010000075.1 GCA_017455385.1 Clostridia bacterium | reverse complement strand
CGGTCTGGAAGAGCGGGCTTTTCCGCGATATGACCGTCGTGGCGGAGTTCGACGGTGAGGTCGGCGGCAAGTCCGGTAAAGCCACGGTGACGAAGAATTATCAGTTCAGCTATGCGCCCGCAGACGCGAGTGGAGCTTATTGGCTCCGCAAGCTCGACTGGGCGAAGTTCTTGACGGTCCAATCCGATATCGATAAATACAATGAAGAGATCGCGGAATTTGCGGATCTTTTCGAGACCGAGGGGGAAAATAAATAATGAGCAACGTGTTATTGACCAATTCCACAGCAAAGAAACTCTATAAATACGCCAAAGATTTCCCTATTTTCGACTATCACTGCCACCTGTCGGTGAAGGAGATGTACGAGAATAAGCCGTATAAGAATATCACCGAGATCTGGCTGAAGGGCGACCATTACAAATGGAGACAGATGCGCACCTTCGGTGTGGCGGAAGAATTCATCACGGGCAATGCGTCGGATTACGACAAATTCTATGCCTATATCGCCATGCTCGAGACCGCGGTGGGGAACCCCCTGTACCTGTGGTCGAAATTCGAGCTGGAATTCTATTTCGGCGTGAAACTCGCCCTGACGAGAGCAAATGCACCCCGTATTTGGGAGAAGGCGAATCAAGCCATCGAGAAGATGTCCTTCTCGCCGCTCACCGCCATCGGTATGTCAAACGTGGACACCGTCTGCACGACGGAAGAGATCTTCTGCGATCTGATGTATCATCGTTTGCTGAAGGACAGAGAGGATATCAAGACCAAGATCCTGCCCGCTTTCCGCGGCGACAGAGCCATCAATATCGACAGTCCCGAATTTGCGAAAAATATAGAGAAATTGGGCGATGTCGCGAATTTCGTCATCCGTAATTTGGAAGATATGGAGGACGCGCTTCGTCAGCGTCTTGACGCCTTCAAGGAGATGGGCGCGGTCACATCCGACTTCGCCATCGAGGGACTGCGCTACGTGCCTTGTTCCCGTGAGGATGCCGACGCCGCTTTCCGTCGCGGGCTGAAAGGCGATATCGCCGATATCGATCTCGACGGCTACAAGAGCTATATGCTCCATTTCCTTTTGAAGGAATGCTATAAGCGCGGTTTCAGCGTGCAGCTCCATATCGGTGCGATGCGCAATAATAACAGCGCGATGATGGCGCGTCTCGGTGCGGATACCGGCTTCGATTCCGTCGCCACCACTCCCTATCAGACGGGGCTTCGCGACCTTCTCAATCACCTCAGCACCGAGGGCGTTCTCGGCAAGACCATCATCTTCAATCTGAACCCTGCGGACAATGCCTATATCGGCACTCTCATCGGGTGCTTCCAAGGGAATGAGGAAGGGACTAAGGGCAAGATCCAGATGGGCGCCGCTTGGTGGTTCAACGACACGAAAGTCGGCATCGAGAATCATATGAAAGCGCTCGCCGAGCTCACCCATTTCGGCTCCTTCGTCGGTATGCTGACCGACAGCCGCAGTTTCATTTCTTACACGCGCCACGACTATTTCCGCCGCTTGATCTGCTCTTATGTCGGCGAACTCGCGGAGAAAGGGGAGTTCGTGAAGGATATGGCGATTTTGAAGAAGGTGGTGGCGGATGTGTCGTATCATAATGCGAAGCGCTACTTCTCCATCTTTGAGTGACGGCGTATAATAACGCATATACTTCGCTACTATTTCGACAACGGGCAGTCACGTACGATTCAGTACGCTCCTGCCCGTTTTCTCATAGAGCGCTCGTCTCTGCATCATTCTCCGCCGTCACTCATAAGATGGAGTGTTTGATATCTGCTCCTGCCCGTTTTCTCATAGAGCGCTCGTCTCTATGCCATTCTTCGCCATTCCGCATTCCGAATTCCGCATTCAAGCGTAGCGCCACAGTTCCGCATTCCGCTTTTGCGCGCGGAGCGCGATCCTCGAAAATTTTACTCTTTACAATCACTTATATCTATGATATAATTTATATATTATTAAAATTGCGCATTTGCGCGCGCACGTTCGGTCATAGATCGGACGGTAGGAGAGGAACCAGAATGGAGAATATCGCAGTACAAGAGAATCCGGCGATGCCGACCCCGTCGAAGAAGCGCTTCTTCAAGCAGCGCGATCCGAATTTAGCCACGATCTCATCCATCGTGTCTTTCAGCGGATCGACCTTCTTTTCGAAAAGTATAGGTGAGTTCATCTCGAACTATTTCGTCCTGTTCTTGACCGACTTTATGATGATCCCGACCATCCACATCACGGTGCTCATGCTCGTGACGAGGATCATCGACGCCTTTACCGACCCCATCGCGGGCGGTATCGTGGATATGACACATTCGCGATGGGGCAAGTCGAGACCGTACATCCTGTTCTCGTCCTTCCCGCTCGCTCTCTTTACGGTGCTTATATTCTTGGTCCCGAATCTCGACATGATGGGCAGGCTCGTATACGTGTACATTATGTACATAGGCTACGGACTGGCACAGACGATGTATTCCGTCCCGCTCGCCACTCTCGCGATGTCCATCACCGCAGATCCGAAAGAGAGAAAGAACATTTACACCATCTCCGGTCTCGTCGGCACCCTCGGTACCGCCATTCCGGGCGCGGTGCCCCTCATCCTTCAATACGTCGCCACAACGCATACGGCGCGCCAAACGACTTACTTCGTCATCGCGATGGCGATCGGTGTCGGCACGCTCATCTTCGGTATCCTTTCCTTCTTGACGATGAAAGAGAAGGTGCAGCCCATCTCCACCACCAAGAAAGAAAAGGTCAAGCTAAGCAAAAACATCGGCGCCCTTTTCAAGAACAGACCGTTGATCTGCATCTTCCTCTCCAGTGCGGCTCTCTCCCTGCGCTCGATGGGATACGGTTCCTTGATCTATTTCTACAAAGAGACGCTTGCGAACTACGCGCTCCACGCCTTCATCGGTATGGGTAGCTCGGTCCTGTCTTACATCTGTATGGCGGGCGTTCCGTTCTTCGCGAAGCGCTTCGCCCCGAGGACGCTCTGCATCGCGGGCTACCTTTACAACGCGCTGCTTTATTTCATCTTCTTCTTCGTCGGACACGCGAGTTTGTTCTGGGTGGCATTCTTCTTCATTATCTCGGGTGTCCCGAACGGACTTATCGGCACTTGCTCGAACCTCATCGTCGCGGATTCCGTCGACTACATGGAATGGCGCACGGGCGTTCGATCGGAGGGCTTGGTGTGGTCCATCAACGGCTTGAAAGGCAAAGCCACCAGTACACTTTCGGGCGTGTGGCTCCCGATCGGTCTCAGCATCATCGGTTATCACACCGCGCAGAGCGCGTCCGAGCTGGTCATCCAGTCCGACGGCACCAAGCAGGGTCTTTTCTACTTGGTCACCTTGGCGCCTCTTGCCGGCTCCGTCCTTGCTATCATCCCGCTTCTCTTCGATAATTTCCACGGCAAACATCGTGATGAGATCTTCGAGGAGCTCGAGCGCAGACGCGAAGCCGCGAAGGCGGAGATGGAAGCGAAAGAAGCCGCTGTTGCCCTTCAGACCGCGTCCGCTACCGATGCTGCCGTAGCCACCGAGGATGTCCCCGCGGAAGTTCCCGCCGAGAATGTAACGGCTGAGGATGCGGCCGCCGAGGATGTGACCTCCGATGACGGCACCGACGAGAATAACTGAGGTGTGTGATGAAAAAGAAAGAGAATCCCTGCGTGCGTAAACAGCTCGCGCTCCTCATCATCAAGTCCGTACTGATACTGGCTGCCATCGTGCTCCTCATCGTGTTCGCCAGTCCGTACTTCGCATTCATCTTCCTCGCCATCGCCGTGTGGATGGGTATCGATCTCGCCATCGGGCTGACCTCGAAGTCCCGTCCCACCGGTCCGAAGGACAAGCACGTTTATAAATACAGCTTCGCGGATATCATGTGGCTCTTTGAGCACCGCGGCATGAAGCATCCCGACATCGACTTCACCCTCGATGACGTCACGGAAGAGATGCTCCTCAATATCATCGAGGAGGATCTCACGTACCTGAGCGAGCGTTACGATTGCTATGACTTTCGTGCCGTGCGTCTCTATCGTCTGCGCGTCGCGGCGGAGGACGTATTGGAGAAGATATCTCCCGCCGTTCGTATGAAACTGGACGACGCTTTCCTGAATATGAAATTCTGGATCACGGAGGACGGCATCGACAGCGCGTGCTATTTCTCCGAGAACCATTCCCTGACCTTCTTCACGCTTGCCTATCTCATCGGGCGTTTGTATCCCGACAAAGAGTTCCGTCACGACGGTCGTCTCGGCTCCGTGAAGGCGGAAGAGGCGAGGAAACGCATCTTGATGTGGCTCGATCTCCGCGGCAAGTACGGTTTCTCCGAGTTCTATTCGCACAATTATCTCCCCGTGAATTTCGCGCAGCTCTCGTTGCTCCTCTTGTACGGGGATCGTTCGGATAAGGAGCTGATGGATATAGTCCGCGCTTGCTTGGACCTTCTCTGCCTCGACTATGCGCACGCTTATTCTTTCGGCACCATCATCGGCGCGCAGGGAAGAGCGTATGCGAGGAATAACCTCAATACCGCTTTCCACGAGAATAATTCCGAGATCGTCATCGAGACCGCTTTCAGCGACGGGGAGAAAGTCGGCGGGGTATATGCCCACACCGGCAGGCAGGGAGAGCTCTTCCTGCGCCTCATCCTCGCACGTGACGAAGAGGGCAAGCCCCTTTACGAAGTGCCCGCCGTTCTCAAGTCTATCGCCGAGTCCAAGGACACCGCGATCATCAAGACCGCGTCCGGTCTCGACCTTGCCGACATCGAGAAAGAAGGGCTCTTGGGCGTTCGCGACCGCGAGATCACCTTCCAGTTCGGTATGGAGGCTTTCTCCAATCCCGAGGTGCTCAATAATACCCTCGATATCGTCAATGAATATAACTTGATCCACAATCATTTCTTTTCCTCTTTCAAGTATTTCAATATTTCTTTCTTGCGCTTTATCGGGATACTTCCTTTTGTCTCCAAAGCCTTGAAGATATATCCGAACGGCGTCGCCATCCAGCGCGCGAACGTCTATACGTATAAGACGAAAGATTACAAGCTGTCCTCTCTGCAACGCTACTATCCCGGCAGTGCCGGCGCGCAGCAGACCACGATGGCTGCCGTCCTTCCCGAGGCGGTCACCGTCTTCACCCATCATCCTTTGAAAGACAAGGTGTATCACACCTCTCCGGGCTTCTGGGGCGGATACGGTTCGGCGCCCGACGCCGCGCAGTACGAGAACGTCTGTCTCTTGATCCATCACATTCCCAAGAGCATCGTTTTCTCGCCCGCGCCGATGCTGGACTACACCCACACCTATCTGCCGGAGGAACTTCTGGACGAGGTGATCGTCGAAGGGAATTACGCCTTTGCGCGCAAGCAGGACACCTATATCGCTCTCATCGGTGCGCATGACTTCGACTATCTGCCTTTCGACGAGGCGAAAGCCGTCCCGATGGAAGGACTCATCACCGATCCCACCAAGCGTTTCGAGCTCGTGCAACGCGGCAGGGATCAAGCCACTCTCTATGAATTGTCCTCGAAAGATAAAGACGGAGACTTTATGTCCTTTATCGCCCGCGTCAAGGGCAATAGCTTTGCTTATGACGGCAAGACCCTTCGCTACCACTCGATGGATAAAGACTATTCTCTGACCTACGAAGGTGCCTTCACCGTGAACGGAGAAGAGCAGGAGTGCGAATACAAGCGTTTCGATACGCCGTACGTGCAGGCGGATTACCTCGCGGAAGACATTACGGTGAATGCGGGCGGTCACTCCCTCCGCGTCAACGTGTCGAAGGGCATCCGCGAACAGAATTAACGCATTTTTACTATCGATAAGGAGATAAATATGATCGCCGCAGGAAAAAAGAAACTCATCATCTGGATCGTGGTAGGCGTGTTTATTGCCGCCGTCATCGGTGTAAGCGCCTATTTGATGTATGCTTTTTTGCCCCGCTCGATGGATATCGACTGGGACAGCATCGAGAAGTCGAATACGGGCGTTACCTTGCTTGCCGCAAATGATGAACACAATGATACGGGCTCGCCCGCGCTCGTGAAGCTCGATGCGAACGGCTCCGTTGCTTCTTCCGAGTGGAAAGTGTTGCAGTTCACGGATATGCATCTCTCTCACGAGATGAAGACCACCAACGACACCATCGCGCATTTTATCGATACCTTGAATAAAGAGAAGCCCGACTTCGTCGTCTTGACCGGAGACATAGTCACCCGTCTCGGCGCCAAAGTGCGTCTTGAGCAGCTCTCCGAGATCTTCGAGAAAGCGGAGATCTATTGGGCGTACGTCCTCGGTAATCACGAGGGCGACTCGGATCCCTACACGGTATCGCGCGAGAACACGATGAAGATCGTTTCGGAGTACGACCACTGCCTAGCGGATACCACAGTCAAAAAGACCAAGGCGGGAGAGGATGTATGGGGTTACTGCAATTTCGTCGTCAATCTCCTCGGCGAAGACTTCGGCATCGTGCAGACCATGATCTTTTTAGACAGCGGCAATGAGATCACGGATGAGGACGCCGAGAAGTTCGACGTGCGCGATGGTTGCTATGATTACATTAAAGAGAGCCAAATGAAATGGTACGAAGAGAAGATCGCCGATGCTACGACGCTTAATGCCGACGTAAAAGCGATGCTCTTCATGCACATTCCTCTTGTGGAGTACAGGAACCTCCTTTTGGTGGAACTTGCCGATGTGGAATCGGGTAAGGTCGTGCTTCTTGCCGATCATCCCGACTATTTGGAGAAGGCGGACGCCTCCACCAAGGAGAAGATCAAGAACGGAAAGATCAAGGTCATCTCTTCCGATTATAAGAAGATCGACGGAAGCGACGTCATCGTGAACGGGGAGAAGGTAGGCTATTTCGTATTGAGAGAGGGCTGGAAGGTCATCGGCGATACGCGTAGTTTCGAGAGGGCGTGTTCCTCCGACCATAATAATGGAATGTACGCCCGCCTTGTAGCGATCTCGGACCACGTGAACGGTCTTTTCTGCGGACACGACCACATCAATAATACCATATTGTACGAAGAGGATGCGAAGGTCTATCTCTGCTATGGCACCTGCAGCGGCATCCAAGGCTACAGCAAGGCGGCGAACGGACTGTCCGACGGAGACAAGTACGAAGATCGCGGGTACTCCGTCATCGACATCCACCAAAACGGCACTTTCGATTTCTCGGACGTTTTGTTCGAAACGAACGGAGCGCATATCGCGCGCATCGTCAACAGTCAGCCGGTAGTAGGATAATAATACCAGTATATAGGAGATTTGAGAATGTCTAAAATGCGTAAAACGCTTTTGATCGTGTCGCTGTGCCTTGTTTTCGTCATTGCGCTTGTGGCGATATTCCTTTTCGGACCGATGCCGATGCGTGTGGATTGGTCGAAAGTGCACAAGGTGGAGAATAACGTAACGCTTCTTTCCGAAGGGTGTGACGGCAAGCCCGCCGAGCTTATCAAATACAAGGAAGACGGCACCACGGTGGACGAAACGCCGTGGAAAGTATTGCAGTTCACCGATCTGCATTACGGCGACAAGATGGCGGACAACGAGACCACACTTTATAAGATGCTTGACGCGATCTACGACGAGAAGCCCGATTACGTCGTGATGACGGGCGACATCGTCACGAGCATCCGCGGCAGATCCCGCGCCGTACAGCTTTGCAACATCTTCGAGAAACTCGGCATTTATTGGACGTACGTCCTCGGCAATCACGAAGGGGATCAGATCCTCGCTCTCTCCCGCAAAGAGCTCATCGACATCTGTGCGTCTTATCCGCATTGTGTCCTCGATAACAGCACCCAATATACGTCGAAAGGCGCTAAAGTGTGGGGATACGGCAACTGCGTCGTGAATCTCCTCGGCAAGGATAAGAAGGTCGTCCAGTCCATGATCTTTATGGATAGCGGCGACGCCATCACGGACGAGGACGCCGAGAAAGTCGGGGTGAAGAAGGGCAGTTACGACTTCCTGAAAGACAACCAGCTGGAGTGGTACGAGGAGCAGGTGAAGGCTTCCGTAGCGCTCAATGAGAACGTAAAGACCATGCTCTTTATCCATATCCCGCTCATCGAGCAGAGCAGTCTTGTTTATGTCAGACAGTCGGAATATGCGCCGGAGGACGACGCGTCGAACCGAGTCGTGCTCCTCTCCGAGGATCCGAACTACCTGAATACGATCAACGTTGACGCCGCGATCAAAGAGAGAGCGGCGGCAGCCTTGGCGAAAGGGGAGAAAGCGTCTCTGTCCGTCGGTAAGGCGAAAGTCACCGTTTACCCCGCCGTGTATAAGAAAGCGGAGGACAGCGAGCGCGTATTGGACGGCAAGATCATCGGGTTCTATATTTTGAAAGACGGCTGGTCGTACGTAAAGGGCACGGGCTGTCAAGAAGGATGTTGCAGTTCCGACTATAATAACGGGACGTATGCCCTTATGAAGTCGCTCGGCGATCACGTAAACGGTCTTTTCTGCGGGCACGATCATGTCACGAACAGTGTGCTTTTCGAGAGTGGGGAATACACCAAAGAGGATTCTCCCGTCTATCTCTGTTACGGCATCTGCGGCGGGTACGCCACCTACAGTCTTTACACGCATAAGATGTCCAACGATCAGGACGAACTGAAAGGGTACAGCATCATCACCATCTACGGAGACAGCTCTTTCGATTACAACGGCGTGCAGTATACGGACACCTCCGTCAAGACGCCGTACATCGTCGGGAATCTCCCTGTAAACGCCGTATCTTGACCTCTTTAACGCACGAGTAGAGAGTCCCTTGCGCACGGGACTTCGTAGGGACTTGCCGATCGAGTGCAAGTCCCTTTCTTTATCTTTCTTTACTTTATACGACGTGCTCTTTTGCTTTCTCTCTGCCGACTCGCGTATTGTCTTTTTTACGGTCGCGGAGAGCGGCGACGGGATGCTCTTTTTCCTGATAGCGATAGTCGGAATGCAATTCCCCGATATGCTTCTCGATGACTTCGTGCGAAGCGTCTTTCTTGCCGCTCACTCTCTCTTGATAGCGGAAGAAGTCTGCGCTGTCATTCAGCGCGTCGACGTCGGTGAAGTCTTCCCGAAGCGCGGTTTCGTTCACGGTGTTTTTGAGCACGTCACGAACGTAGTCCTTTTGCTCGGAGAAGAATAAGAGCTCGGGGAACGTCTGTTCGGGGAGAATGTCCGTATACGTGCGCCCTTCATATTTCTCCAAGAGGTTCGCCGCGTAATGCAGATGCGCCACTTCCTGCTCGAAGAGCCTTTCCCATACGGCGCGTATCTTCTTGTCCGTCTCGCTTTCGTAGCAACTGTAATAGAGATACGTTTCGGTGTATTCGTGGAGTAGGAGTTTCTCAAGCGGAGTCGCCATGGGATCGATCAGACTGCCGTACTGGCTGACGTGCTGTTCCTCGATCATTGCGATCTCTTGATACAGTCGTCTGCCGAGGTCGGTCTTATAGAAACCGCATTGGTTCATGTAGTAGTTCATCGTCTGTTGTTCTGCCGCCGTGATGATATTGACTTGCAGTTTCGTCAGAAGGTCAGCGTTTTTGGAGATGGGACGCTTCACGTCATCGTAGGGGAAACGATGCTCGGAGACAGTCGGACGACCGGGCATGATCTCGGTGTAGCCTCCCACAAGCTCTTCCGCCTTTTGCCCCGTCTCCATATTCAGAAGGTCGGCGTAGCGATACAGGTGGTCGAAGTCTTCCAAGAGGGCGAAGTCCATGCAATGTTTGACATAGGGATCTTTCTCTCTCGACGCCATAAGCGCCGTCAGATCTACGGCGAGCTGTTCGTAGCCGATGGTATTCTCGAGGACGCTCTCCGAGATGGGTTTCAAGCAGGCGATCTGCTTTTGTTGCATTTGCTCGCTTCGGCGTAGGAGAGCGAGGTCGCGTCTTAGGTCGCCTCTCGCTTCACAGCGCATTTGATTGTGCCCGAACCATACTTGCTCGTATTCCGCGCCGTTCATCAAGATGATGCGCAGTTTCGTGTAAGGATCCGCCGTGTATTTATCATAGCTGTAACCGTATAAGTCGCTCCGTTCGACAAAGCAGTCGTTGATGTCGATGGGTCTCAGTTCAAAAGGGTTCATAGTCATTTCAATACCTCCTTAGAAAAGGATGGTCGATCCGTAAGGTTTTTATAAGTCAAGCGCAGACTTTTTTCGATGAGAAGAAATTCTTTGACTTTTACCCGTGAATAAATTATTATTTTATATAATAGTAATTTTCGCGCTCGTCCGAATGCGGGAGCGCGTGAGAGAGGACGGTATATGAAAGAGTATTCACCCAAAGAAGTAGAGGCTAAGTGGCAAAAGATCTGGGAAGAGAAAGGTCTCTTCAAGGCGAAGGACTTCGATAAGAAGCCCAAGTTTTACGGCTTGATCGAGTTCCCGTACCCGTCGGGCGCAGGACTGCACGTCGGACACATTCGCGCGTTCACCTCAATGGAGGTCATCTCGCGTAAGAGACGTTTGCAGGGCTACAACGTCCTGTTCCCCATCGGTTGGGACGCGTTCGGTCTCCCCACCGAGAACTATGCGATGAAGACCAATCAGCATCCCCGCATCGTCACCGACCGCAATATCCACACCTTCGTCAGTCAGTTGAAGAGGGTGGGCTATTCCTTCGATTGGGACAGAGTGGTGGATACCACCGATCCGCATTATTACAAGTGGACGCAATGGATCTTCTTGCAGCTCTATAAGCACGGTCTCGCTTATCGTAGCAATACCTACGTGAATTTTTGTGAGAATTGTAAGGTCGTCCTCTCCAACGAGGAGTCGCAGGGAGGCGTGTGCGACCGTTGCGGCAGCGAAGTCGTCCAGAAGCAGAAAGACGTTTGGTTCTTGAAGATCCGCGATTATGCGGACAAGCTCCTTTCCGGCTTGGACGGATTGGATTTCCTTCCCCGCGTCAAGACGGAGCAGGAGAACTGGATCGGCAGGAGCTACGGCGCGGAGATCGACTTCGACGTGACGACGGGCGGCAAGCTGCGCGTTTTCACCACCCGTTGCGACACCGTCTTCGGCGTGACCTTTATGTGTATCGCTCCCGAGCATCCTTTGATCGAGGCGAATAAGGACAAGATAGAGAATATGGCGGAGGTGGAAGCCTACCGCGAAGCGGCGCGCCGTAAGAACGAGTTTGAGCGCGTCCAGCTCCAGAAAGATAAGACGGGCGTCATGCTGAAAGGCGTGTCCGCCATCAACCCCCTCACCAAGAAGGAAGTGCCCATCTTCGTCGCGGACTACGTGATGATGGGCTACGGCACGGGCGCCATTATGGCTGTTCCCGCGCACGACACCCGTGACTACGACTTCGCGAAAAAGTACGGTCTCCCCATCGTGCAGGTCATCGACGGAGACGTCGACCTCGAGAAGGAGGCATTCACCGACATTTACAGCGGCACGATGATCAATAGCGGCTTCCTGAACGGACTGACGGTGAAAGACGCCATCGCCACGATGATCAAGCATCTCGAGGCGGAGGGCATCGGCAGCGCGAAAGTCAATTACAATATGAAAGACTGGGCGTTCAACCGCCAGCGTTATTGGGGCGAGCCCATCCCCATCGTGTATTGCGACAAGTGCGGTATGGTCCCCGTGCCCGAGGATCAGCTCCCCTTGGAGCTCCCCCCGCTCGAAGACTACAAGCCGACGGATACCGGTGAATCTCCGCTCTCTAAAGTCACCGATTGGGTGAATTGCACCTGCCCGCAGTGCGGCGGCGCGGCGAAGCGCGAGACGGATACCATGCCGCAGTGGGCGGGTTCTTCTTGGTACTTCCTGAGGTATATCGATCCGCATAATGATAAGGCTCTTGCCGATCCCAAGAAACTGAAATATTGGGGGCAGGTGGACTGGTACAACGGCGGCATGGAGCACGTCACGCGCCACCTCATCTATTCCCGTTTCTGGAATAGGTTCCTTTATGATATCGGCGCCGTGCCTAATGCGGAGCCCTACAAGAAACGTACCGCGCAGGGACTCCTCCTCGGCAGCGACGGCAACAAAATGTCTAAGAGCCTCGGAAATGTCGTGAACCCGAATGATTGCATCGATAAATTCGGCAGTGACGTCCTCCGCACTTACGTGATGTTCATCGGCGACTACGAGCGTCCTGCGCCTTGGTCGGATAATAGCATCGTGGGTTGCAAGCGTTTCATCGACAGAGTGTGGAAGCTCCCCGAGATCATGACGGACGAGGCGGGCTACAGCAAGAAGCATATGGCGAGCACCCACAAGATGATCAAGAAAGTGTCCGCGGACTACGAGTCCACGGGATTCAATACCGCCATCGCCGCGATGATGGGCTACGTCAATGAAGTGTACGGTGACGGCTACATTACGAAAGGCGAGCTCGAGACCCTCTTGACGCTCCTCTATCCCGTGGCGCCTCACGTCACCGAGGAGATCAACGAAGCCATCGGCAATAAGACCCTCATCGCAGAGAGTAAGTGGCCCGAATATGATGAGAAGATGCTCGTTTCGGACGAGGTGGAGATCCCCGTGCAGGTCCTCGGCAAGCTGAAAGGCGTCGTCACTCTCCCGCGCACGGCGACCCAACAGGATGCGGAAGCCGCCGTGATGAGCAGTCAGATCGCCTCGAACTTCGAGGGCAAAAACATCGTGAAGGTCATCTACGTGCCCGGCAAGATCATCAATTTCATCGTCAAATAAGATGGCGGACGTTCAGGCGAAACTGCAAAACGTGCTGTCTTCTTACAGACTGCTCAACGTCGGCGAGACGCATGCCGTCGTCCGCACGGTGAAAGCCATCGCGTCGAATTCCAAGCCGAATCCGAAGCGTCTCTTCATCGCGGAAGGCTTTTGGCTCGCGAAGATCGCCGCCGACGCCCACCTCAGGGTGGATTCTCTCATCATTTCGCCCGAATGTGTCTATACCAATGAATGCGTTGCCCTCATCGAGGAAATGCTTCCTACGGCGGAGCACGCCTATACCGTCAGCCGCAAAGTGTTCGAGAAGTTGGCGGAGAAAGATAAGCCGGACGGCATCCTCGCCATCTGCTATATGAAGGAGTATGCCCTCGAGGATCTCTCTTTCGACGATAAGGCGGTCGTGCTCATTTTGGACGG
>JAFTBD010000011.1 GCA_017455385.1 Clostridia bacterium | reverse complement strand
CTCGCCGGTATCGGGATCTTAGGATTAGTCGTCGGTCTCGGCGCACAGCCCCTCATCGCCGACATCTTGGCGGGACTCTTCATCGTCTTTGAAGGTGTCTTCGACGTGGGCGACATCATCGTGTACGGCGGGTTCCGCGGCACGGTAAAGGAGATCGGCATTCGCACGACCCAGATCGTGGACACGGGCGGCAACGTGAAGATCGTCAATAACTCCAGCCTGAAAGAGGTCATCAATATGACCAACCAGCTCTCCCTCGCGGTCTGCGATATCGGCATCGAGTATGGCGAGTCGCTTGAAAGGGTGGAATCCATCTTGAAGGCGCACCTTGACGAAGTCAAAGCGGCCATTCCCGACATCAAGGAAGGTCCTTTCTACAAGGGCGTTGCCGCTCTTGCGGACTCTGCTGTCGTGATCCGTTTCGCGGCGAACTGCGAAGAGGGCGCGAGGTACCAAGTGGAGCGTGATATGAACCGTCAGTTCAAGCTGCTCTTCGATAAGAACAATATCAACATTCCGTTCCCGCAGATCGTGCTCAATCAGCCGACCACCTTCGAGGACGTCACCAAGAAGCAGCAGAGAGACGCGCAAACCTTCGTCGCGGAACAGCGCGAGAGCAGTCGCGGCATGGCGGAAGACGACAATACCATTTGATCGCGGTAGGATAAGATCGTGAAAGACGAACTGAATACATACGGGATCACAAATGCGGACGGCGTCGCGCCTTCCGCCGAGAACGAAGGGAAGGTCGCCTTCGATAACGATAAGCCCGGCTTTATCCGTGAGAGCGTGACGTCCGAACAGGACGAAATGGCGCACGTGTCGGAGTCTTACGGCGATCAAGCGGGCGCCTCGGAAGAGGGCGGCTCCGACGAAGAGTATTCGGAGCAGGATCTCTCCGCGACCTCTTCGACGGCTTCCGCTTCTTCCTCGGCAGCATCCGCCTCCGCTTCCATAGGAAGCGGGCTCGGCGCGCTCGCGGGCGTCGTGGCTACCAGCGTGGTGGCTGCGGTCGTCGTCGTGGCAGTCTTTATCAGCACTCTGGCGATCAGCCTCTCTCTCTTGATGGCGGATATGCACAGTCTCGTCTTCGGCGTCACTATAACGGGCGCGGCGGAAGAGGACTTTGCGCAGCCGATCTATGCGGTCCTGACGAGCGATGACGGCTCTTACTTCGAGCAAGAGGTGAAGCAAGACACCGCGCTTCTCACCTTTGAGGGGCTCGAGCCGGGCAGGGAATACCGCCTCACCGTTAAAAACGAGACGAAAGTATTTGCCGAAGTCACCGCTTTTACGCCGACCGAGCCGAATGAAAAAGGAACACTACTTTCCTCCATGCAGGGGACCGACGTGCGCGTTTCGGTGCAGAGCGTTAAGTTAAAATCCACCGAATACTATAGCCTCACGGCTAAGGACGCACAGGGCAACGTCCTCTTTGCCAAGGACGGCATGGACGCTCCTGCGGAGTATCGATTCGAACTTACCGAGCCTAAGGACGTTTATTTTTATTTGACCGTAGGCGGCAGCACGTATGCCCTTTCGCAGTGCTTGTTGCCGGACTATGACCTCACGAACGGCGTGTGGTCGTGGTCGGATGACCTCCTTACTGCGAATGCGACCTTTACGGACAAGCGTGGTGGCGAGCCTCTCGTGCTCACGGCGACCGTCACGAGGAAAAAGGTCGAGCCCACCTGCGAGGAAGAGGGCGCATACGTCCACACCGCCAAGGTGGAGTACGCAGGGAAGACCTACACCGCGAAAGCGAGTCTCCCCATCGCCGCGTACGAACATAACTACGTCTTGGATCCCACGGGCGGCACCTATACGTGTACGCGCTGCGGCGACTCCTATACCAATGAAGAATAAATAAAAAAACCGGAGGTTTTTAACAAATGAAAGATCTACTCAAGAAAGCAATCGCCGAGTTCATCGGCACCTTCACCCTCGTCTTCATCGCTTGCGGCGTAGCGGCGTTGACCGGCGGCAGCACGAACGGCGGCTCCATTGCGGCTACCGCACTCGCGTTTGGTCTCACCATCGTGGCGATGGCGTACTCCGTCGGCAGAGTGTCCGGTTGCCATATCAACCCCGCTGTGTCCCTTGGCTGCCTCTTGACCAAGCGCATGAACGCAAAAGAGTTCGGCGTGTACGTCTGCAGCCAGATCCTCGGCGGATTCGTCGGTGCGGTCCTCCTCTTCGGCATCATCAAGATGGCAAATGTCGCTGCGATCAACCCGGACCTTGGCAACGCTTGCAACGCGGCTGTCGGCGGCGTGCAGAATGCGGGCGGTATCATCGGCGCGCTTCTGACCGAGATCGTCCTTACCTGCATCTTCGTTTACGTTATATTGAACGTTACCGACGAGAAGGCGGGCACGAGCAAGATCGCGGGCATCGTCATCGGTCTCACCTTGACCCTTGTGCACCTTGTCGGTATCAGACTGACCGGTACCAGCGTGAACCCCGCTCGTTCTTTGGCGACGGCGATCTCCGCGGCTATCTACAATGGCACGGTCGAGCCTCTTGCTCAAGTGTGGATGTTCATCGTTGCGCCTTTGGCGGGCGCGGCGTTGGCGGCTTTCATCTACAAGGCGCTGAACACCGAGAAGGCGGAATAGTTCTGTAAGGATCAGCGGGACCGCTCCTTCTCGGAGCGGTCCTGTCTGCCTCGGATAAAACACGTATCATAGACGCATTTTTCATAATGCGGATTTTTTATTTCGCGGTGCGCGCGTATGCGCGCCGACGTGTAATAGCGCATCCGCTTTGTTTCTGACTGCGCCTCGGCGAAATCACGTACAAGGAGTACGCTCATTCGCGCAAGGCTTGTCGTGCCTCGCGGACTGCACCATTCTCCGTCGGCGCGAGAGTGGTGTGTTGAGTGTGGAGAGTGGAGAGTGGAGAGTGGAGTGATGGTGTCGCTTCGCTCCGAAATCCACGGGACGTAGATGAGATCTTTCGGCTTCGCTCCGAGAGAGTAGAATAAATGGTGGGATAATGGATAACAAAACAGCTAAGCAAAAGAGTATGGCTTTTTCGGTGAGGATCGTCAACTTGTATAAGTTTTTAACCGAAGCGAAAAACGAGCATATTTTGGCAAAGCAGATTTTGCGTAGCGGAACGAGTATCGGTGCGAATTTGGCAGAAAGCGAATGCGCCATTAGCGCCGATGACTTTACAGCCAAGGTGTATATCGCACTCAAAGAATGTGCGGAAACGCAGTATTGGCTTGAACTATTGAAGAATACGGACTATATCACACAAGCACAATTTGAAAGTATCGGTGTGGACTGTGAAGAATTGAGAAAAATACTTTCATCGACAACAAAAACGATGAAAGAAAAAAGGAAGAGTTAAGAGTTGAGAGAGGAGAGTTGAGATAGGGTGTTATCGTTCGGCGATAATTATAACCATCCGCAACTCCACTCTCCACTCTCCACTCCCAAACCGGGTGGAAGGAACGTAGATAGTTGAGATATGCGGAAAAGATAAAATTCATCCGCAACTCCACTCTCCACACTCCACTCTCCACTCTCGCAAGCGCTTTGCGCTTGCAAAATACAACGGAGGTTCTTTTATGGAAAGAACGAACGGAAAGAAAGTAGTGACTTCGGTGATGTTGGCGGTGATCGTTTTGGCGATCGCCTTTATGGCGCTCTTCGCCATGTCCCCCGCCATAACGGCAAAGGCGACCCCCACCGCCTACGAAGGCGGCGCAAAACTCGATCTCGATGCTCTTCAGGTCGGAGACGTTATCTCCGGCGCGTATGGCACGGTGACCGGGCAAACGATAACGAATGTCCGCTTTGCGGCAGGAAGGTATTCTTGCGGGGCGCAGCCCATCACCACCCTTCCCAGCGATTGGGGTCCGATAAATACAGGGGAAGCAGAGACGTCCTTGGTAAAAAACGGCGGAACGGTTTGCTTCCATTCTAATTACAGCTTTGATTTCTATCCGCTCACCGAAAACGGAGAACTAGGCACCGCTTGGGTCGTTACGGAAATTAAGGACGGAGCGGTTTACTTCGGCGGACAGGGCAGCGGCAACGATTATAGCTCCCTCACGGTGAATCTGTCGAAGGACTATCTCAACTCTTTGTGGGGCGGTACGTCCGACGAGGCGTTGGACTTCCCGACTGATGCTCTGAGCATTACCCCCGCCTTTCCCTATATCGTTGACGATTCGCACGAATATGCGCGCGCCAACTATTTCGCGGAGATTTCAGAGATTAACCAAAAGGAAGCCGTGACCCTCTACATCCGTTGCGACGTGGGCGTCAATGCGTCCACTTTGCAGGCGCTGTTTGAAAAGGGCGAGACCCTCGCCGTCACTTTCAACGGCAGTCAGTGGAAATCGTACGAGGATCCCGACAGCTCGGGCGGCGGCGCACATTACTACGAGCACCACTATATCTACGACTTCGGCGTCATCAGCATCCGTTATGTCGATTGGGAATCAGAGATGGCTACGGATGCCTATGAGTTGTTTATCAACATCTACGGCGACGGACAAAGCGGCGGGCAGGGCGGCAATGATCCGCAACCCGCAGGGCACACGCACGACGAGATCACATTTACGGCGTGGGAGTCCAATAACGAGCTTCCCAATTCGGAAGGCAACTACTACCTGACGACGGATGTGACGCTTAGCAGTACTTGGAACGCGCCCTCCGGTACCACAAACTTGTGCCTCAACGGTCACGGCATCAAGTGGGCCGGGCCGGCAGAGTATTACGGCGTTTTCGAGGTCAGAGACGGCGCCACGCTTAATCTTTACGACTGCAGCGATACGCTCCACTACTTCGACCTTTCCGAAACCAACACCCTTTTGGCGATCAACGTCAATGACACCGCGGGCAGCAACAGCTTCCGAGGCGGTTATATCACCGGAGGCAATAGGACAAGCGGAGCGGGCGGCTTTATTTGGGTGGAAAACGCCACGTTTAACATGTACGGCGGCACGATTCTCGGTAATGCGGCAGGAAGCGGAGGCGCGGTGTACATCTCCGAGAACGAGTCCGCTTTTAATATGTACGGCGGTGCGATCATATACAACCATTCGTTGGGGAATGGCGGCGCTATAAGACTGAACTACGGTGCAACCTTCACGTTGTACGGCGGCGAGATCAAGAATAATTACGCAAAAGAAAACGGCGGCGCTGTGGATCTGCGTTCCAGTAGCAAGCTCAACCTGTACGGCGGAAAGATCAGCGCAAACAGCGCGGGGCAAAACGGCGGTGGCGCCTATAAGGCGACGTCTTATTCAACGATTAATCTCTCGGGGGCACCCGTCGTTAAAGACAACTTTGCAAACGGCGTCAAAGATGACGTCTACTTATATGGCGACGGTATCTTAAACGTCGTCGATCCTCTGACCGACGGCGCTTCTGTCGGCGTGAGTATGGAAAGCGGCACGGGCGTCTTTACGAGCGGCTGGTCTACCCATATGGGAGAAACCAATCCCGCAACCATCTTTATCAGCACGAATCTCGATTATGGCGTCGCGCTTCAGAACGGCGAGGCGGCGATCCTTGACGAAGATCCGAATGCTTCCACCGTGACGCTCGGCGCAGGCTTGCTCTACGTCGGCGGCGTGGATATCGTGACGGCGGAGAATTACACCGTGAACGGTACCGGCGGCGGCAAGGCGGTGTTGTCGGAAACGGACGGCAAACTCTTTTTAACGCTGACGGATTACGTTTACGAAGGCCCGGGATACAGCTACTGGGGCGAAGGCGGCGGCATCGACTACCGCGGCGGCGGCACCCTGACCATTATCTTGGTGGGCAATAGTTCCATTACCAAGGCGGACGATAGTGCTATCGGCCGTAGTCACGGCATCTATTTTGACAATGGGACCCTGACGATCGACGGCACCGGTTCTCTCACCATCAGCTTCAGCAGTGACAGATCGGGCTGGAAGAGCAACGGTATCTTCAACGAAAGCGGCTCCTTCGTGATGAACGGCGGCACCGTGGTGTCCAACGCCGGCGTAGGAGATGAGAGCGCGGGTATCTATGCCGGCGGTGGCATCACCTTCAACGGCGGCACTTTCACAGGCAACGGCAACTACACCACCGACTACGAGAGCCGCGGTATTTATAGCGGCAGTATCACGGTCAACGGCGGCACGGTCTGCGGCACGGCTCCCTTGGACAATAATAACGAAGCCCGCGCCTTTGACGGTTCGGTCACGATCAACGCCGGTACGCTGACGGCATACGGCAACCCGTCTTTCAGCTGGGGCGTCCAATGCGGCGCGAACAGCACCTGGACCATCTTGGCAGGTGACGATGAAGCCTCCGCAACGCAAGTGGGAGGCGTCGATGGAAACGAGAAATACGTACACATCGTCGCACAAAGCGCCGGCGCCCATGCTCACGACTACGAGACGGTATGGACGACGGACGACGTCGGACACTGGCACGCCTGCGTAGGAGCGGGAGACTGTGATGAACCCAAGGCGGACTTCGGCGAGCACTCCTATTCGGACGACATTTCCGACGTTGCGTATTATACGTGTAGCGTCTGTCATTATGAGAATGCCACCCGCAAAAGCGCATATGAGGCGCAACAGCAGCCCCCTGTCATCTACGTCGCAAGCGTGACGAAGGGCGACGTAACTACGGAGTATACCTCTTTCGGGGAAGCCTTGAATGCTTGGACTGCGGACAGTACGCTCACGCTCCTTAATGACGTGACGAGCGACAGGATAAATGTCACAGGTGGCGTGACCAAGACCCTTGACCTTAACGGCAAGACCATCACGCTCGTGGCTACGAACGTGAATGAGCAACGCGTCCTTTGCATCACGGGGGCAGGCACCACCTTAAACTTGATAGACAGCAGCGGCACCAATGCGGGCAGGCTGACCGGCGTCAACCCGACAAACGATGACGGTTGGAGCGGCGCGATCTATATCAACAGCGGTTCCACAGTCAATATGTACGGCGGCACCGTCACCGGCAACTCTACGATAAGAGGCGCCGGTGTATGGATAGACGGCAGAGGTCATGCCGGCAACGCGACTTTCAATATGTACGGCGGCCTCATCACCGGCAACACATCCATAAAACCGGAAGGTACCCTCGAAGCCGGCTACTCCATCGGCGGCGGCGGCGGTGTGTACGTCGGCGCATTCCTTGGCACCGCTACCAGCGGTGAAGGACAGTTCAATATGTACGGCGGTACCATCACCGGCAATGCGGGGACGAACGGAGACAACGTCTACGTCGACTACGGCGTCATGAACATGGTGGGCGGCACCATCGACGGCGGATTCGCCCACAGCGATTACGTCACCGTCATCTTCGACGCCAACGGCGGCACGGGTACGATGTCCGATCAGTACGTCAAGAGGGGTACGAATACGCAGGTCAAAGACAATACGTACTACGATCTCTACGCCGTCGAGCAGGACGGATATGCGCGCGAAGGCTATATCCTCTTAGGGTGGAATACTCAAGCGGACGGAAAAGGCACGAAGTACGCCGTAGGCACGGACAACGTCAATTTCGGCGAGGATACGACCCTCTACGCACAGTGGACGCCTATAGCCGTTGCCTGCATAACGGTGGATGGCGAGACCACCGAGTATGCTTCTCTCATCGAGGCGTACGAGGCTTGCCCCGAGGGCGGCACCATCGTCCTCATCGCGGACGTCGATATCTCGAATTTGGGGAACGAAGTGTACGTCACGGTGGAGAAGGATCTCAACATCGATCTCCATGGACACACGCTGAAATTTAAATATACGCCGACGTCGGCGCAGATCATTCTTTCCGGTGGGCATGTACTCACGATCGACAATAGCGTGCCTGAGAAAGGCGGTGTCAAGGGCTTTATAGACGTCGAGGACGACGGTAGCTACGTTCTCCTCAGAAACTGTCGCTTGATCTTCGGTAAGACGGCCCTTGCTTCTACGGCTGACATCAATCACATAGAGCCATTCTTCACGGTCGATAATATCGATGAAGACGGCTTCCTTTCTCTCATTCGTCCGATGACCGACGATGAACTTGTCGAGCTCACAGAGGAGCTCATTGATGAGATCCCCGATCCGCCGGTAAATAACGATGAGACGAAGGACGCCATCGACGAGGCGCGCAAAGTGTATGATATGCTTCCCGAGGATAAGAAGGAAGAGGTGGAGAACCGCCAGAAACTCTTCGATGCGGAAGACGAATACGCAAGGTTGAATAATACCAAGTGGTCGATCAAGATACGTGCGAAGTCCACGAGCAGTGTCGATTATACGGCGTATATCGACGAGGGCGAGACCATCGTCCGCGTGTACGACGTGACGCTCTACCGCATCGGCATCGAGAACGGCGTGGAGCAGGATCCTGAGTTGGCGCAGCCCTCCGATATCAAGGCGGACGCGACTATCAGCGTCAAACTGACGGTACCCGACGTTCTCGTCGGCAAGAACTTCCGTATCTTGCACGTGCATTCCGCGGACGATCATGCGTTCGTCGAGTATACGAAGGATGCCGATGGCAAACATATCGTCATCAAGGGCATTGACAGGCTCTCCGACTTCGCTTTCGTGGCGCTCACGTCCGACCTCACCCCGAGCGGGCAAGGCGGCGAAGGGCAAGGAAATGAAGGACAAGGCGGCGAAGGTCAAGGCGAGCAAGGCGGTCAGGAGGAAGTTCCGACAGTCGAGCCCGAGCCGGAGATCACGAAGGAAGACGATCCTACGAAAGAGAATTTGCCCCTCGTCCCGCAAGGCGGACAAGGCGGCGAAGAGGGTCAAGGCGGACAAGGTGAAGAGGGTCAAAGCGGACAGGGCGGAAAGGACGAACCCGCAAAGCCTACCGCGAGCGTTGCTCTTGAGGACACCGATCCCGAAGACGCCGTGGGCGTCACGGTGGAAGTGGAGGTCAAGACCGAAGTCTCCGAGGAAGTGACACAGTCCGAGAATAACGTTTTGAGCGGCTCGCTCCAGAGTGACGACGAGATCGCCATTGTGTACGAAGTGAAACTTATCCGCACGACGATCGAGAACGGCATCGAGATCAGAGAGGAGATCCAGCCCTCCGACATCAAGCCGGGCACCGTGGTGGTTATCAATATGGTGATTCCCGAAGAACTTCGCGGCAAACCCTTCAAACTCTTGCACATCCATTCCGAGGAGGACGTCAAAGAGGTTACCGCCTACACCGTCTCCGAGGATGGCACCACCCTCACCGTGCGCGTGGACAGGCTCTCCGAGTTTGCCTTCGTCGGCAAGAAAGTTGCCGATGCGGAGGTGATCATCGAGCCCAACAAGATTTCCGACGGCGCGATCGCGGGCATCGTCATCGGCGGTTCCTTCGGTATCTTGTTCCTCGGGCTGTTGATCTTCTTCCTGCTTGGCTGAAAGAAGAATGCGGAGGACGCCACCGAGAAGGAGACGAAGAAAGCCGCTTCCGAGGTAGCCCCGAAGAAGAAGGAGAAGAAGACGGGCAAGAAGTCCTCTAAGAAGGGTTCCAAGCCCGCGCCCAAGACGGAAGCGCCCAAGGCAGTGCCGGTCATCGTCGCGGCACCCATCGTCGGTGATGGACAACGCGTCGGATTCTACTGTATCACGAAGGACGAAGAGGGCAAATGCACCTTCACGCTTTATTACGAGGAGGGCGACAAGCTCTCCAAGGAGATGGGCGTCTTCGAGAGCGAGAAGGCGGCGTATCTCGCCATTAAGCACCTCCGCGAGAAGGCGGTGGGCGCAAAGGCGGAGAACCGCGTCGGAAATGCCGTGGAAGCGATCCCCGCGCCCAAATTCGTGCTGGACGTCGACACGAAGGGCGTGTACCGCTATTCCTTCTTGGACGAAACGGGTGCGATCCTGTTGCAGTCGGTGTCCTATCTCAATGAGAAGCGCTGTTTGGTGGACCTCAAGAAGACCTTGATCGCCGTTGCGACGGAAGAGATCGCCCTCGAGAACGGCGAACTGAAAGAAGACGTGATCGACGCGGTGGAAGAGACTCCCGTCGAGGAAGAACCCGTCGAAGAAGCGGCGGAAGAAGTGGCGGCGGACGAAGTCGAAGAAGAGCCCGTTGAAGAAGAGGAAGAAGCGGACGAGGGCGTTTCTCTGAAAGAGAATATCGCCATCGCCAGAGCAACGGTGTCGCATAGCGCCGTGAATAAGCAATATATAGCGGACTATTTGAAAGAGAAGTATGACGCGGGCGTCGAATTGAATCGCCGCGTCAACGAGACCAAGACGGGGCTGCCTCTCGCGGATACCCACTATGCGGTGTCTGAGGACGGCAAAAAATGCTTCGTCTACGTCTACGAGATCGAGGACACCACGATGCTCCTCGTCAAGGTGGGCGACGAATACGGACAGGCGCTCGCGGAGAAGCGCCCGATCGTGAAGAGAAGCGCATTCCCGAAGAGTAAATCGCCTTGGTACAGCGTGATCGTGGACGATAGCTTCACGCCGGAAGAGATCGAGAAGATATTGGACGACGCCTATCTGATGAACGGTGGCAAGCCGGCTGCGGACGAAGGACTCTCCCTAAAAGAGTCGCTCGCTATGGCGAAGGCTACGGCGGTGACGATCGTTCGCACAAAGAAAGGGATTGCTGACTATTTAACGGAAAAGTGCGGAGACGCCGTGGAACTGAATCAGCGTGTCAATCAGACCAAAACGGGCTTGCCTCTCGCGGATACCCATTACGCGGTCAAGGAAGACGGTAAGACCTGTTTCGTCTACGTCTATGAAACGAACGGCGTGGTCGTCCTGCTCCTCCGTTTGACCGAGGAATATGCATTGACCGTGCAAGAAGCGGGTCATAAGATCATCCGCTCGGCGTTCCCGAAGTCCAAATACGCGTGGTTCACCGTGATCTTGGACGATACCTACACCGAGGACGACATCGGTTCCCTCCTCGACGCCGCGTACGATCAAGCGAAATAATCGATCCACCGTAAATAACAAACAAGAGGTGTCCCTGGAACTCCATCGGCACCTCTTTTCTTATTATTCTTCCGATCCCGTCTTGGCGGCTCTCTTGAAATTGTACTTTGTTTTCTTTCTCCCGCTTTCCTCATGCATGGAAATCCATTATTCCGCCGATGAACGTTGCAGGGAATCAATAAGCTTTTACATTTCACCCATTTAGAATAAATTTAGCCAAACAGCCTAAGAATAGCATTTTTAAAAAAGCAATAAAAAAGATTTTTATTATCTGCTCAATCCCTGTTGCTTGGATAGCCTTTAATCGCGATTTGCTTCAGGGACGAGGATACGGACGATGGTGCCGCTGCCTTCACGAGAAGAGATCGTAAGGGTGGCGCCGATGGCGGAAGGGCGCTCGGGCGCGGGCGAGGCGTCTCAGCGGCATGGCGATACGGAGGAACTTATCTTATCTCATATCATTTGCTATCCTATGGATAGATAGTGTATAATACAGCCGTACTTTCGTAAGAAAGAAGGAGAGAAAATGGAAAAGATCCTGAAGATCCATCCGGATGCATTATACGACTCGGAATATATCGACTACGTGCTCGAGACGGACGACTATGCCTCGCCCGAGCTCGCCCTTAAAGGGGAGTACAAGCACGAGCGGGGGGTCACCGTCATCACGACTCTCGGCTACGCGATCGTCATCGAGAATTGTTTCGACAATACCTTGCGGCTCCGCATCACCAAGCCGGGCGGCATGGTGGATAAGACGGTCACCGAGCGCCTCGGGCTCATCCGTACGGACTGGGAGCCCGCGCCCTACGACTACAAGTCAGAGGATGGCGTCATCACTTTCTCCAATGCGCGGCTGACTCTCGTATTCGATATGAATACCTGCGAGTACGAGTTCCGTACGAAAGAGGGCAGGACCCTTTTGAAGACCAAAAACGGCGGCGTGCGCTTCTCCTCTCTTCCCGCGGACTATTCCGGCATGCGCAGTTACACCGAGTTCGAGCGCATCGGGGACGAGAGATATTCCGGTTTCGGCGCTCGCATCTACAAGGTGGACAGAACGGGCGAATCTGCGGATATTTTCGCAGAAAAGGGCGGAGCGAAAGTCGGCGATTACGGCGGCTTCCCCATACCGTATTTCATCAGTTCGGCGGGGTACGGATTCTTCTTCAACGATCCGTGGCCGCACGTTTATTTCGATATGGCGAAGACCAAGGAGGACGAGTGGTTCCTCTCCGCGCCGGGCGGCGATTACGACGTTTTCGTCTTCTGCGGCAGTACGTCCGAGATCACCAAAAGTTATGCAAAGATAGTCGGCACCAATCAATTCCCGAAAAAGTGGTTGATGGGCTATTGGTGCAGCAGTCTCAGCTTCGAGCGCGCGCAGGGCGCCATCGACGATATGGGACGTATGCGTCGCGAAGGCTACCCCTGCGAAGCCATCGTCATCGACGGTCCGTGGCGCGGCGGCGTGAACTTCATCCGCGACTATGCGAGCGGCTGGGGCTATCCCTCGGACGACTATAACTGGCACCCCGATTTCGGTGACGGCGTAGGTATGATCCGCGACCTGATGAAGGAGAATATCAAGACCGTCCTGCACATCAATTCTTGTGCCTTCAAGCCCGCGACCGCCATCCCCGCCATTGCGCAGGGGCTTCTCCGTCAGGTGAAGACCGAGACGGTGCCCGACGTGGCGACCGAGCGCGGCATAGAATACTACAAAACGTTCCTCGTCCCCCGTATCAAGGACGGCGTCACCCAGTGGTGGACGGATCACTCCGACCGCGTCAGCGGCGAAGTGCTCCCCGGCATCCCGTCGAGGAACCTCTTCGGCGCAATGTGGAATCGCGTTATCTCGGACGTGATGGCGGAGAACGGCATCAAGGGGCATATGTCCCTGTCGCGCGGTGGCGGCATCGGCAGTCAGCCCTACGCACTCCCTTGGGCGGGCGACACCCAGTTCGGCATCAAGCGCTTCAAAGAGGACATTTGGTACGTCATCAACGCGGGCATGGCGGGCTTCACGCTCTGCGGCTATGACCTCGGCGGCTTCATGCGCGGCAGCGTCACCGACCTCACTCCCGACGAGATGCAGTTCGAGATCAATAATATCGCGCGCCGCGTCTGTCAGAGCATGATCTTCTGCCCGATGCCCCGTATGCATAACGGCGAGAACTCCACGGCGAAATGGCCTTGGAATTGCCCCGAGGAGACGCGCGCCCTCTATAAAGACTGCTTGCAGTACCGCTACCGCTTCATCCCCACCGTGTATTCCTACGCCATCCACGGCTCGAGGACGGGCGAACCCATCATCCGTCCGCTCTTCTACGATCATATGGATGATCGGCGCCTCTATGCCATCGACGATGAATTTTATCTCGGCGAGGATATCCTCGTGGCGCCTGTCACCGAGGCGGATGTCACCGCGCGCAAGGTGTATCTCCCCAAAGGAAAATGGGTGGATATCTGGACGAAGAAAGCGTATAAGGGAGATCAGACCATCACGGTGGACGCCCCGATGTTTAAGAAAGAAGGCTTGCCGATGTTCGTGAAAGACGGCGGCGGCGTGGCGTATCAGCCCGACTGCCTGAGCCTCTATGACACCGTGTCCGAGACCCTCCGCGTGGAGCTTTATACGGACATCATGACGGAATTCACGCTACATGAGAGCGAAACGGTGACGAATACCTTCGCTTGCAGATACTCGGGAGGTGTCTTTGAGATCTATGCCGAGAATAACAGCGACATCGATCGCCACTATATCATCGTGGTCTACAAAGACGGAGAAGAATATAAAGAGGAGTTCGATATCAAAGCCCATAGCCGCGGCGGCAAGGAAGCGAGACCGAAACCTCTCTTTTACGTTTAGAAATAAAGCTCTGTATATCGGGGTGCGGCTTACATCGCGGGTCGCCCCCTTTTTTCTATATGGCCGGTGTGTCATCGCACGCGTTTTGATTGACACCCCATTCCGCACCAAGTATAATATGAAGCGGTAAAAGTATGGCATAGCCATAAAGGCGGCACGCTTTTATCGGAGGAAGATATGAAACCGGAAAACGCACATTTCAAACCGCTTGACTATTATCGCGCGAACGACTGCAAGACGCTCGACGACGTTCTCGACTTTGGGAGATGCTTGGAAGACACCGCATTCCCCGTCCTCACCGCCTATCATGGTTGGGAAGGGAGCCAGGACGAGCCGCTTCCCACGATGGATAAGTGGGAGAGTTTCCCCGTCTTCGACCCCACGGCGAAAGGGGAGAATAATATCAAGACGGGTTGGATGGGGGCGAAGCTCGGGCTCCCGTATATCGCGAAGTTCTTCGATAAGAAGCAATACGGCAATTACGGATTTACCTATTACACCGAGCTCGACCTCGACATTTACTGCGACGAGCATCCCGTGGAGCTTTATTCCTATATGGGCGGCCATTTCGATCTCGGCGCCGCACCGGACGGCAAGGATCATTACGCCGTCATCCGCGTCGACACCCCGAATTCGAGACCGATCTCGGACATCGCTTCCCGCTATTATCTCATCGGTCTGAAAGAGACGAATGATAAGATCGCGGACCTTGCGCATTCCCTTCGCGCGGGTTGCCACCTGCTCTCCACCTCCAACAGGCGTGAGAACCTGTACGTGCAGGGCGAGGTGCCCATTCATAAATCTAAGTTGACGGACGAGGAGCGCAAGTCCCTTGCGGAGTGCCTTGTCGACACGGCGAATTACGTCATCGCCGCCCTCCGCGACGACACCATCCTCGCGAAGCTCGACACCGCGCTCAAGATGCTTGCGCCCGTGGCGGCGTACGCGAAGCGCTTCACCCTTTATTTCATCGGACATTCCCACATCGACCTCGCCTGGAAATGGCGCTATCCCGAGACCCTAGAATGCATGAAGGGCACCATCGAGACCCAGCTCGGGCTCATGGAGAGGAAGCCGACCTACGTGTATTGCGAGACGTCGGCGGTGCTGTGGCGCGACATGAAGGCGAAGTTCCCCGAGTTCTGGAAGAGAGTCAGAGCCGCGGCGGACAGAGGTCAATTCGAGCCGCAGGGCGGTATGTGGTGCGAAACGGACGGACAATGCGTCGGCGAAGAAAGTTGGTGCCGTCAGCTCGAGTTCGGAGAGAAAGCCTCCCTCGAGACGGTCGGCAAGAAGGCGACTTGCGGCGTGAATATCGATGCCTTCGGCTTCAATGCGGGACTTCCCAAGATCCTGAAGAATGCGGGGCTGAATTATTTCGTCACGCAGAAGATGCGCTACAATGAGTACAACCTCTTCCCCTATATCCACTTTTGGTGGGAAGGGGATGACGGCAGCCGCGTCCTGACCCTCCACGAATATCCCGGTCACTCCAATCATATCGAGATCGACGAGCTCGCCAAGATCGTTCGCGTCCATCACTTGACGGACGGATTCTATCACATCCCCATCCTGTGGGGCTACGGCAACCACGGCGGCGGTCCGCAACCCGTGATGATGGATAGGCTCGACGAGCTGAAGAAGCAGACCGTTTTCCCGAATATCAAGTTCTGCGGACTGACGGAATGGTATAAGGTGCTGACCTCCACGGAGGACCTTTCTACGCTTCCCACCGTCAAGGGCGAGCTTTATCTCGAGACACATCAGAAGACTTACACCGTGCAGGCGAAGACCAAGCAGCTGAACCGTGAATGCGAGCGCGCCCTCCTGAATGCGGAGAGCCTGCAAGCGGCGACGGGCGAATATCGCGACCTCACCGAGGCGTGGGAGAAGGAGCTCTTCGCGCAGTTCCACGACATCCTCGCAGGCACCTCGATGCTGAAAGTGTATCTCGACCTTTACGAAGACTTCGACAGGGCGTTCTCCGTGATCGCCGCGGCGGACGAGGATTGCGCCGAGAAGGCGCTCGGCACGGGCGATACGGTGTACGTATTCAATCCGCTCTCGGTCTCTCGGAATGAGCCCGTCATCATCGACAAGGCACCTGAGAAAGAAGCGGGCTACGTCGTCGACAGCAACGGCAAGAAGCACCTTTATCAAAAGACGGCGGACGGCAAGACGGCGGTGTATTATGACGGATTAAAGCCGTATTCATTCAATAAACTGACCTTTACGGACGGCGAGCCCGCCGCGAAGGTGAGCGTGCAGGGCACCACCGTCGAGAACGGCGTCTTGAAGGTCGTTTTCGATAAAGAGGCGGGAGCCATCACTTCCTTGGTCTATGACGGCAAGGAATTCAGCGGCGGCAAGATCGGCAATTTCAAGGTTTTGGAAGACACCCGTAGCCGCGACTACGATTCCTGGAATTTCGGCTTCACGGGCAAGGAATGGGACGTGAAATGCTTCGACTTCGAAGTGGTGGAAGCAGGTCCCGTCCGTGCGGTCATCCGCGCCAAGTATTCCTTTGGAATATGGACGGAGAAGAAGCCGTATTTCGGCACCTATCTGTGGCACACTCCCGCGGTGGATTATCCCACCAGTTTCCTCACGCAGGACTTCATCATTTACGCGGGCGATCCGATGATCCGTTGCAGCCTCTTCGCCGATTGGTGGGAGAATTGCAAGGATCTGAAGCTCTCCGCCGAGACGGCGGTCATCGCGCCGCGCGCCTTTTACAAGGTGCCTTTCGGCAGACTGGAGCGCCCCGTCAAGAGAGACACTTCCTATGAGAAAGCCCGTTTCGAGGTGGCGGCGATCACCTATGCGGATCTCGTCGGCGAGGACGGCTACGGCTTTGCGCTCCTCAATCGTACCAAGCACGGTTACGACACCTTGGACAGCAGGGTGCGCCTGACCCTCCTCACGTCTCCGTACGGCTCGGACTTCGCCAAGGTGCCTGACTCCACCGCGGATAGGGGCAAGCACACCATCGAGTACGCTTTCCTGCCGCATAAGACCGAGGACGATATCGAAGATATCGCGATGTGCTATGAGCGCGGCTCCATGGTGCTGACGGGTGGCGACGCTCCCGTCGTGCCCCTAGGGAAGACCCTTCTCGACGCCTCGGACGATAAGACCACCATCACCTCTGTCCGCCTCCTCGCGGATGGCAAGCGTTTCTACCGCACACTCGGCAAAGACGGCAAACTCGGCAAGATCATCAAATAAGAAGGATCGACAAAAAGCAGAAGAAAACGGTCGGGGACGTCCTCGACCGTTTTTACTGGCGCGATGACGGATAAATGTGATATAATAATGTCACGTCCCCCGCGCTTGCGGGCGTGACGATAGGAGAGAATTATGCTGGAACTCAACGATAAATTGGTGATAGGCGTTTCTTCGCGGGCGCTATTCGACCTCGAGGCGGAGAATAAGATCTTCGAGGAAGAGGGGCTCGAGGCGTATTCCGCCTATCAGATCGAGCACGAGAAAGACATCCTGAAGCCGGGGACGGCGTTTCCCCTCGTCAAGGCGCTCCAGAAGCTGAATTCCGACGGTCGCTACCTCACCGAGATCGTCATTATGTCCAAAAACAGCGCGGACACCAGCCTGCGCATCTTCAATTCCATCGAGCATTACAAGCTGAATATCAGCAGGGCGGCGCTGGTCGGCGGCGGCGACATCCACCCTTATCTCGAGTCTTTCAAGACAGACCTTTTCCTCTCGGCGAATGAGGCGGACGTGCAGGAAGCCATCAATGCGAATTTCGCGGCGGGCATCATCTGCCGCCACGACGAGCTCCCCATCGACCCGAGCGGCGAGATCGGTCAGATCCGTATCGCTTTCGACGGCGACGCGGTCATTTTCTCGGATGAATCCGAAAGAATTTACAAAGAAAAAGGACTCGAAGCCTTCGCGGAACACGAGCAGGTGAATGCGAGGAAAGCGCTCCCTGAGGGACCTTTTGCCAAATTTCTGAAGACTATTTCTCTGATCCAACAACAATTCCCGCAGGACGCGGTCCCCATCCGCACCGCGCTCGTCACCGCGCGTAGCGCACCCACGCACGAGAGGGTCATCCTCACGCTCAGGGCGTGGAACGTCCGTATCGACGAGGTCTTTTTCCTCGGCGGGATGAAGAAGAGCGACGTCCTGAAAGCCTTCGGCGCGCATATCTTCTTCGACGATCAGGCCGTCTATACCGATCCCGCTTCCAAGGTGGTCCCCTCCGCCCGCGTGCCGTATAAGCAGAACTGATATGAAGAAGGTAGGAATGCGTATCATCGAGACAGAGCGCCTCATCCTGCGTCCGTTCACGCTTGACGACGCGCCCGTGATGTTCGAGCGTTGGGCGTCCGACCCCGAAGTGACGAGATATCTGACCTGGCAGCCGCATCCGAACGTGGACGTGACCCGCGCTTATCTCGCCGCCCTCGTGGCGAAATACCCGGCGGGCGATTCTTTCGACTGGGCGATCGACCTCAAAGGGGTCGGCGCCATCGGCAGTATCGGCGTTGTCAGTTACCGTGAGGAGACCGAAGCGGCGGAACTCGGTTATTGTTTGAGCAGAGCGCACTGGGGGCAGGGCATTATGCCTGAAGCCTTGAAAGCCGTCATAGACTTCCTTTTTGACGAAGTCGGCGCGCGAAGAGTCACCGCCAAGCACGATATCGCCAATCCGAGATCGGGCAGGGTGATGGCGAAAGCGGGGATGAAATACGAAGGCACCCTGCGTCAAGCGGGCTATAATAACCGCGGCATCATCGACGAAGTCCATTATGCGATGATTATTGAAGACGAAAGAAGAACGAATCAATAAAAGGAGAACGAAAAAATGTATATGCGGTTTTGTCCATCATGCGGCAAGGAAAATGCTTGTAACGGGAAGTTTTGTTGCTTTTGCGGAAGAAACCTTGAAGAACAATACGGCGGGAATAATGGTGTGCACATAGAGAATGCAGACGAACGGTTCCAGATATGGAACGGTTGTTTGCAAAGGTATGTCGGAAAGGATAAGACCGTCGTTTTGCCCGCCAACGTGGAGACGATAGACGTTCATGCTTTTCTCAATTGTTCGACGATGGAAAGGTTAATTATTCCCGATACCGTTAGAAGTTTTAGATATGCAGAGCCTTTTGATGGGTCAGAACCTTTACGATCCGTTTTCATAGGCTGTACTAATTTGAAATACGTCGAGTTCGGCGGAGGAATGAAGGTGCTTGATTGTATGGTGATAGATGCGAGGAACATTGAAACCATTGTTGTGAGAGAAGGCGTTGAGGAGCTTGCTAAGAGATGCTTTTTGGGAGCTGGAAAGATGACGAGTATTTCCTTGCCCAGTACATTGAAAAAGATCGGAGATCATTCTTTCGGGAACTGCGAAAGCCTTAAAGACATCATCATTCCCGACGGCGTCTTGGAAATAGGCAGTTGGGCTTTTGTGAACAGTTTCGGTTTGGAAAATGTTTACATGGGAAATTCGGTAAGAAAAATCGGTCAAAGTGCATTTGAAGGCTGTCGACAAATGCGAGAGTTTCGATTCCCCAATACCGACTTTCTTTTGGAAGATTATGGGCGTAGGCTTTTTATGGATTGCATTTCTTTGCGAAAGATCTATTATCCGGCGAGGATGAAAGATTCCGTTCTTCTTGCATTTTCATACAGTGACCTCCATCGAGACTTTTCCGGAAAGGGAGAGGGCGGCGTAGCTTTAATAGAATACTGAGGACGATAGAAGGAGAAGCGTATGTACTATTCACCGCTTGTGAAAAAAGCAGCCATGATCGCCTTCGACGCGCACAAGGACGACGTCGATAAAGGCGGGTATCCTTACGTGATGCACCCATTCTATCTGGCATTCCGAATGGATGACGAAGACAGCGTTTGCGTGGCGCTCTTGCACGACGTTGTCGAGGATCACGGGGACAAGTATCCGATGTCTTTTTTGGAGAAAGAATTCGGGGAGACGGTCATCACCGCGCTGAAACTCTTGACCCACGACCCCGCCGTACCCTATATGGACTATGTGCGAGAGATCGGCAAGAACGAAGTGACGCGCAAGGTGAAGATCGCAGACCTTATGCATAATTCCGACGCGTCGCGACTGGACGGGAAGAAGTCTAAAAAATACGAACTGTACCAAGAGGCGCTTGCCTACTTGACGGGCTTACAAGGGAAATAGAGATATGTTTTTTGACGAACTGACGGTCGGCATGACGCGGGAAACGGCGCCCGCCGTCATCGAGAAAGAGAAAATGCTCGCCTTCGCGCGGGAGTACGACGACGTTCCCCTGCATACCGACGAGGAATACGCCAAGACCACTCCCTTCGGCAGGCTCCTCGCTCCGGGCGTGATGTCTTATCTCACGGTGTGGGCGAAGTATCTCGAAGTGGACTTTTTCGGCGAGGAACTCCTCGCGGGCAAATCCACCAAGATCGAATGGCTGAAGCCCGTTTTCGCGGGCGACGTCCTGAGGGGTAAGGCGACGGTCACGGCGCTCACGCCCCGTAATGATCGAAACGGCATCGCGGAAGTGACCATCGAGGCGCGCAATCAAGCGGGCGACCTCGTCTTGACCGCGGCTACGGAAGCCATCGTCAAGCGCAAGCGGCCCTGAGGTTTATGATAAGAAGGTCGAGCGGGTAGTCGCCCGTCCTTTTTTTTTATATTTTTGTCACATTTCCGCTCGCGAGATGCAACTATACTGTGACGGTGGGAAACTTGACGGTTCTCGGCGGGCGTGTTATGATGAAGGATATCCGCCAAGAAGGAGCGACATTTGAACGAAAGCGAATTCAACCGATTGCTCTCCGCTCTGAAAACGAGTGCACGCGCGCTGACGAAACTGCATGAATACTATTTCGGCAGGATCGTCTACCACCTCGCGAAGACGTACGGCAAGAACTTTGCCGAAGACGTCGCGCAGGATTTTTTCCTGTGGCTCCTCGAGGCGGACGGTTTCCCCGTGGTCAAGAGCCCGACGACCTGGGTGTACCTGCAATGCGACAGCATCGCCAAGCGCAAGGTGCAGAAAGAGGCGCGCTACGTGAACGGCGAGATCGAGGTCGCGTATGACGTGCCGCATAAAGAGGAGATATTCGGGGATCTGTATCAGGCGATGGAAGAATTGGACGAAACTGAGAAGAGCATCGTCGAGCTATTCTATTGGGAAGGCTATTCGTTGAAAGAGATCGCGCCGATGATCGGCATGGAGTACGCCGCGGTGCGGCAACGGCACAAAAGATTACTGCGCAAGCTGAAAGACGTCCTGAAAACGCTCGGACTCTGACGGAGGAGATATGTCGAAAGAGAAGAAACTGAGAGATTATGCCGAAAGCAGGCTCTCCGCCTACGCGGACGGAGAGGATTCTCTGGCTCGGCTCAAAGAGGCGCAGGCTACGGCGGCGCCCGAGAAGAAAGTCCCTTGGAGACGCTACGTTTTGCGGATCGCGACGAGCCTCTCGGTCCTCGTCGTAGTGGTCGTGGCGGCGATCCTCGCCGCGCAGGGCTTTTTCGGCGGCGGAATGGCGACCGATAGCGAAAAGGCTGTCGAAAATAACGCCCCGTCCGGCGTCTCCCCGCGCGACAGCGCTTCCGAATTCGTGCCGAATTACGACGCGATACAGGATGCGGAGAAGGGCAGCGCCGCCCTGAATGTAAACGTCAATGCGGAGACCGAGCACGTCGAGGTCGTATTGCCCGAGGACGCATCGGTGGAGAAAGTGAATGCCGACGAGGGCTATTATTACGCGGTCTCTCTCCGTGACGGCAGTCTCGACGCCATCATCGCCTTCGAGGGGGCGGAGCCTGTGAGCGCAGCCTTCGACACCGATAAAGAGAGCACGGTCGCGGGGCTGCCTTTCGAGTATACTTGGACCTACGGCATTGCCCTTCGCGGCAAGATCGCGACCGATTGCGAGACAATATATATCACGCATTGCGCGGGCGAGGACGAGGCGGATGCCTTGGATACCGTGCGTTCGGTTTTCACGGAAAAATAATTTTTGAATTTTTGTCACATTTCGTTTTCCGAAATGCAACTAATAGACGAACGCGGAAATGATCCGCGAAGAGAAGGAGAACGGATATGAAGAGATTAGTGGCAGTCATCATCACGATCATTATGGTCATCACCCTTGCCGCGTGCGGGATGAAGTCCGACGATCTCGGTACGAACGAGTATTACGAGGGAGGTTCCTTCGCGCCTGCCGCCTCTGTCGGCGGAGACGTCGCGGGAGGCATAGGGGCGAAGATCAATCGAGTGAAGGCATATGAGTCGGGAGAGGGCATCGCCTACGACGCGGAAGAAGGCGGCGAATATTACGGCGAAGAAGCGGGAGAGAACGAGGAACCCACCCAAGCGGGACAAATCACCGCGAAAGCCTGGAATGACAACGAGCATTATGAGCAATTCCTGAAGCTCTTCGCCGACAAGACGGACAACGATCCCGAAGGGAAATTCCACTATTATAATACTTATACCTGGCATTACGACGTCTCCAAACGAGTGAAAGTGACTGTTACCGAGGGAGATAAGGCGGTGGTCGGCGCCGAAGTGACCTGCTTCGACGCGGATCAAAATAAATGTACCGTCAAGACCGACGTCAGCGGCGTGGCATATATCTTCCCGCAGACAGACGCGGGCAGCGTCACCGTGAAGAGCGGGGAGGGAACGGTTTCCGACACCTTCACGGCGGAGAAACGGGAGATCACCATCGACCTCGCGGAGAGCCGCGCGCAAGCCAACGTCATCAAGCTGATGTTCGTCATCGACGCGACCGGCTCGATGGGGGACGAGATGCGCTATATCGAGGCGGAGCTCGCGGACGTCGTGCACCGTGTGGCGTCGCAGGCGGAGCAGGTCAGGATAGATCTCGCGATCCTCTTTTACCGCGATGACGGCGACCAAGAGAAATTCGCCTATCACAATTTCAAGACCGTCACGGAAGAGGCGGGACTGAATGCGCAGGTGACCGTCCTCTCTCGCCAGCGTGCGGAAGGCGGCGGCGACCTCCCCGAAGCAGTGGACGAAGCCTTGGTGCTCGCGGCGGGCAAAGACTGGGGAGAGGAGAATTCCACGAAACTGATGTTCTTGGTGCTCGATGCGCCGCCCCACAATACCGACGAGGATCGCGTCAATATCAAGAATGCGGTAACTGCCGCGGCGGCGAAAGGCATCCGTATCTGCCCCGTCCTCTGCAGCGGCGCGGACGACCTCTGCGAATACGTGACCCGTATGAGCGCGCTCGTGACGGGCGGCACCTCGGTCTTCGTGACGGACGACTCGGGTATCGGCGGCGCACACCTCGATCCCGACCTTCCCGAAGCGACGGTGGAGCGGCTGAATGACCTCATGGTCAGGCTCATCGTCGGATACCACACGGGAGACTTCGGCACGCCTGTCGCCTGGAATGCAGGCAGAGAGACAGGGGCGCAAGGCGGCGAAGAGACGGCGCTCGCGACGGATCGATCCGCGACTTGAAAAGGTCTTGCGAAGGTAAGCGGACGCAAAAAAGCATCGGTGTTTCGACCGATGCTTTTTCGCTTTTCGTCACGATGTGGGAATGCTTATTTCGTGGGAGCCGCCGCCTTTTTCGCTTTATGTCTCCGCACGAGGAAGTAAACAAAGTAAAAGAGGGAGAGATAGAGGAGAAACAAGAATACGACAATCAGGGGATAAAGAATCTTGTTCCCGTTCACGAGGTTATAGAAGATGTCGTACGGGGTGCCGTCGCCTCTCATCAGGAACATATAGTTGTAGGGGATCAAGATGTCGGCGATATAAGCCAGCACGCAGAAGACGAGAAGGATGGTGAAGGTGATCCAAATATTTCGCCCTTTCATGCTGGTCATTCCCGAAATAGCGATGTAGAGGGAGGCAAATCCGCTGAGCGTATGCGTCAGAACGGACAGGACGTTGTCAAAAGACAATATGGGATAGCAGGAGAAATTCTGTCCCGCTCCGTACGTCCCCATCACGGCGCCGAGTATGCCGAAAATGAATACGAAGTCCAGCGCGGCTTCCTTTATCCTTCCTTTCGAGAATGCCGCGAGCGGAAGCGCGATCATTTGCATACTGCACAGGAAAAGGGGCAGCAGATAAAGCAGTTGTTTGACGGAATGTGCGATGAGGCAGGCAACCACCATCTCCAGCACTTTCAGGAAAAGAAGGATCACCGCAGCCCAAGCCACGACTTTATTTTTGACCTTCTCGTCTTTTCCCTTGTTTCGCAGACCGAGAAAGACGGAGAGCCCGATCATAATGAGGATAAAGACCGTAACGAATAAGAGGTGTTGCCAAGAGAGAAATCCTTCCGGTTCTCTGGTGTATCCGCCTACTCCGAAAAATTCTTTTATCGCTTCCATATGCGGTGTAT